>NZ_JBFUIO010000002.1:0-121974 GCF_056401835.1 Paenisporosarcina sp. P4_D4
CGTTCGTTCTCGTTCGTTCTGGGTGCGCTATACCACTGAAGACGTTCATTCAGCGATTGAAAAATATACAGTTGTTCAAGGAGTGCTTGAAGTCCAATATGAAGGAGACACCTTCTTTTTGCATGCAGGTGAGACCTTGGATGCATCCGAATATCCAGAGCTATTATCTTTTTATGGGGAAGAAGCTGTAGAAATCCTCGTCGAAATGACAGCGAGCATATTTGAAAGGAATTTTAGTAACACCGAAATCGTGCAACGTGACGCTGCTGCAATAGAGCATGTGGATGGTTACACTTTTCATCATTGCTCGCGAATCAAAGATTATTCCATTGAATTATGGAAGAAACTGGGTCAACCCGTTGAGCGCGTGAGATTGCTCAGATGGGGTGCTTATTTTCATGACATAGGAAAGCTGGCGATTCCCCTTGAAATTTTAAATAAAAAAGGGAAATTCACCCCTGAAGAGTGGGTAATTATGAAATCTCACACAACATTAGGTGCTAAGATGATGCGTGAACATGAAATTGAATGGTTGAGAGATTCAGCATTTATTGTTGAAGAACATCACGAACGTTACGATGGAAAAGGATATCCTTTCGGTTTAAAAGGAGATGAGATTTCATTGGAAGCGGCGATTGTTTCCGTTGTTGATTCATTCGATGCGATGACCACTGATCGTGTTTATCGTGATTCATTGACAATTGAAGAAGCAATACAGGAGATTATTCGTGGTAGGGGAACTCAGTTCCATCCAGTCGTGGTTGATGCTTTTTTAAAACTGTTGCATGAGCAGCAATTTAAATGGAGATAGAAGGTCTGGTATGACTTTCCAAGCCTTTTGCATTTGCACAACGCCTAATTGAAAGGAAGTAATTTGGTGAATTACATACAGACAATGAGAAAGATGATTGGACATGAACCACTCCTGACTGTTGGATGTGGTGTCATCATTGAAAGAGGGAATCAAATTCTACTACAACATCGAACAGATGCGGATGTGTGGTGTATTCCTGGAGGAGTAATGGAATTAGGCGAGAAAGTTGAAGAAGCAGCTCGAAGAGAGACGGAAGAAGAAACAGGCTTGAAAATTGGTGACCTGGAATTTTTCGGCATCTATTCAGGACAGGAAGGTTTTACTAGATATGCTAGCGGGGATCAGGTGTATAGCATTCAAATTATTTTTAAAGCATCCTGTTTTTCAGGAAATCTAATTCAAAAAAGCGATGAAACACGTGCCCATGCCTTTTTTGATAAACAAAATTTGCCTGCCAATTTAAATTCTCACCAATCCCGATTCATTATGGATTGGGTTCAACAAATGCCTTTACCTATCATTAAATAAGCCAAAACACATTAAACGTGTTTTGGCTTTTCTTTTTGAATACCCATTCCCGTTGAATAACAAAAACCGACCAATAACAACACGCTATCCACAATGACCTTGATGATCATTTCACCTCTTCATGTTAAGAAAAAGAGACCGTGAACCATACCGGCAAATAGTGCCATGATGAGTCCGGCAAGAATCATCTACTTTAGAAACGACTTTTCGTCGCCTTCTTCAAACACTTTCTTTCGGTTGATTGAGTAGTTGAAACTAGCTGAAATGACCCTTGCTATAATGGTGGCCAGAAAAATATACATTTGGGGTACATCATCTCTCCATGTCCAGATAAATAAAGCAAATAACCCCATATCTAAGCCAAAGGAAGCGGTAAATTTCAGAAACACTTTATAAATCTGCAGGGAGGATCGAATAGGTTGAAAATGCGAAGATTTATTGCCGTTTAAATATACAGTATCAATTTCCACTTCATGAATCGTCAAGCCTGCCTTTTTTGATTCAGCTAGCATATCCCGAATTTTTTCTCATTCATGCAAAATGGAAGGAAACTAGATGACTTTGTCGAATTTAAACAGTAAGTCTATTCAGTAGTAGGGAGAAGTATTTCTTATGTCATTTCAGGATTCGATGATGTACAAAGTGAGAATCAATAATGAAATGATGAGTGTATTCATCAAATAGTATGTATTTCGGGAAATTTGTCTGTCGAAAAATGTAGAGCGGTCGACAAGTTTATAACTTAAAACCATGATACCGATCAGAATGATCACTGACACAAAAATAGGCATATCGTAAATTTTGTAATCGATAAATCGCACAAAAATAAGTGAAGCAGCCATAATTACTCCATAAGCAACGCGTTTTAATTCCATGGATTAACTCCTTTACTTTTTTATCAAGTATAGCAAATAGCTAAAAAGATAGATAAGAACTGCAGAGTAGGGAGTTGCATGAAAAATAACCAGTAAGGGGGAGTTAACATGATTCAATTTGTAGGACTAGACGAACAGTATTACCCGGCAATGGCTTCGCTATTGTCAATACGACACCAAGTAGAACGAATTCGATATTCATTCCTCCCAAAACGTTTTGAGGAGGCAGCGGAAACTGAGAACCTGCTTCGTGAAATTGCCAAAAACCCTTTCGTTAATGGTATTGTGGCTCTCCGTGATCAGCAAGTAATTGGGTATATGCTGTATGAATTCAAGGAAGATGCAAAAAAGGGCCGCCACATTATTATTGATTATCCATGCTTGGCCATTTCAGAAGATGCACATCCACGTTTGGTACGTCTATTGTATGCAGAGGCAGGTGCGGAATGGATTGCCGGGGGATATTTCCAACATATCATATACGTTCCGATTGGCTACGATCGCTTAGTTTATGAATGGCTTGAACAAGGTTTCCGTTTTGAACAAAAATATGCAATGCTCGACATAAAAAACTATGAACCGAAAGCAAAATATACAGATACTAGCGCAATTAACATACGCCGATTGGCAGAAAACGACACGGAAATTCTAAAAAGTATGTCGCGTTGGAACAGCATTCATCAAGCTTCCGCGCCATCATGGAATCCGATTACAAAAGAATCACTCCAGGATGTGAAAAGTGGCTATGCAGCTCTCGCAAAAGATGCAGAGGCAATTGTCATGATTGGTGAACAGGAAGGAATTCCAGTTGGTTTCCATGTTTACTACGAAGCGGATACTTCATCCAATATGTATACACCTAATCAAACAGTGGATCTTCCGGCGGCTTCTACCAACCCGCAGTACCGGGGACGCGGAGTAGGGAAAGCCCTTGCAGATGCGAGTCATGCTCAGTTAAAGGAAATGGGTTATGATTATGCATTGGCAGACTGGCATACGCCCAATCACTTGGCATCCTATTTCTGGCCGAAACTCGGGTACCAGCCGTTTATGATTCGCATGGTTCGAACAGTCGATAACCGGATTGCCTGGGCGCATGGCAAATAAAATACGTATTGTTGGATCAGTTGGCAGCGGAAAAACGACACTTGCAAGGAAGCTGGCTGTGCAAATAGGAATTGAGATGCATTCATTGGATGATGTGGTATGGTCGAGATGTGCTGGAGGAGATATTCGCAATTCTGAGGAAAAACGGGATTCCCAATTAGCTGATATCATTAGCCAGCCAACCTGGATTATCGAAGGTACACACCTTGGTTGGTCAATGAAGACATTCGAGGAAGCGGACCAAATTATTTTCCTGCATCCTCGTCTTTCGGTTCGTCTGTATCGGATTTCACGGAGGTTCTACAGACAAAAAAGAGGCACTGAAAATGCTAGTTATAAACCTACTTGGAGAATGTATGGTCGTATGTTCAAGTGGACGTATCACTATGAAACCATCTTTAAAAAACAAGTTCGAGGAATCATAAACAACGCCCCTGAAAAGGCAGTGGAGATTCGCGATGGAAGAGAGTTAGGAGTTTAAACAATGGAAAACAAACCGTTTGTTGCATCATGGAGTGGCGGCAAGGATTCAGCTATGGCCTATTACCGCGCAATCCAATCAGGGATGATCCCCAAGAGATTACTGACCATGTTTCAGGAAGATGAAGAAATCTCGAAGTCACATGCTCTGCCATTAAAGGTAATAAAGGCTCAGGCAGATCGCCTGAACGTGCCATTAATGATTCGTGGCGCAGGATGGGAAGACTATGAAATGAAGTTTATCGATGCCATGGACGAGTGTCGCTCAGTGGGCATTACTCACGGCGTCTTTGGTGATATCGATCTTGAAGGACATTTGGAATGGGTACAAAAAACATGTGCAAAATCAGATATCATTCCTATTCATCCATTATGGCAAGAACAGAGACGTTCGATACTGGAGGAACTTTTGGAGGTTGGATTTGAAGCGGTTATTGTCGTAATAAACACAAAGATGATGCCAAGGGACTACATTGGCCGCACATTCACGAGAGAGCTGATGGATGAATTAGAAGCACTGGGAATCGATTCGTGTGGAGAAAACGGGGAGTTCCATACGGTCGTCATTGATGGTCCGATTTTTTCATCACGTGTACCAGTTAAGTTTGGCGAAGTAAGAGAAAACGAAGGATATGTTTTCTTGAGTGTTGAATTGTAGTATTGTGCAAAGGTTAATTTATTGGTAATTTTATACATAATCTGATTTCCTTGTTATAATGTAAAGTACTAACATTCAATGGGGGATGACCATGAAAAAATACTATGTAGCCATATTAATTTGTATATTTTTCATTTCAGGTTGTCAGCAAAATCAGGTGACTCCCAAAATCACTTATGTAAGTGGTTCTGTTCAGGAAGATTATCAACCTTCACCAGAGGATATTGTCAATAAACATGGAGACATTACAAATCTAGAGACGTTCCAAACCTTTAAGGACAATATCGATCATGGGGAAAGTGACGAAATTCGAATTGTCACTTATACCGAAGAAGGTGACCCAATGATTCATGAACTACTTTACGACGGAAAGGTAATCCATTCAACAGAAGATACGACAAGGGATCATTTCGGATCGGGGAGTATTAACAGCATTAGTTGCGAATCATTAGAAGCGGAAGATAAAGCAGAAAGAACAGATTATTATTTAAGTGGCTGTACAAATCAATCTAACGGACCATTAGTTCTGGTTATTTGGAAATAAAGAAAAAGGCATTGTTTTTTAAAACAATGCCTTTTTGTAAGTCGATTTATAGATAATCTTTCAGTTCATTCTCAAGAAATGGTTTTGCTTGCAGAAAATCTACAAATGCACGGTATTTTTTCTGTTCCTCTGATGTCGATTTATTTCCATTGAAATAAGCGCGAATCAGAATGTTTTTAGGTGTATTTTCCATATCGATAAATTCGAGTAATTGCGCATCGTAGCCGACAAGTTTCAGCAACTCCGCCCGAATCGAATCTGTAGCTAGAGCGGCAAACCGTTCTTTCACAAGTCCATGCTGAAGCATAACTTCTAGAGCGGTGCTGTTCAGTTGAGTGTTCAGCTCATGCTGACAACATGGCACACTCAGAATCACTTTTGCACCCCATTTTACAGCACGGGCAAGCGCCATATCCGTTGCCACATCACAAGCATGAAGTGTTACTACCATATCCACCGATGTTTCCTCATTATAGTCATTGATATCCCCAACAAGGAATTCAAGGTGATCATAGTTCAAATCATCCGCGATTTGCTGACAATCTTCAATTACTTCCTTTTTCAAATCCAGACCGGTAACACGAATGTCGAGACCTTTTTCAATTCTTAAATAGTGATACAGAGCAAAAGTTAAATAGGATTTCCCAGAACCAAAATCTAAAATCCGTACCGGTCGATCTTTCGGAAGGTAGTCCAGTGCATCGTCGATAAATTCGACAAAACGATTGATTTGTCGGAACTTATCATGCTTTTGCTTTTTGACTTTGCCATCAGGCGTCTGAACACCTAGACGTACCAAAAACGGGTAGGATGTATCTTCGTCCAGTAAATAATTTTTCTTTCGGTTATGAGAAAGGTTGACCACTTTTTTCGAAGCAATCCGTTCCGACTTCCACAATACTTTAAACTTTTTGGAAAGCTGAATATGCACTTTTTCTTCCTGAAAATCAGCTTGCACTTGTCTGTATTGCTGGAGTAAGGCATGCAACTTTTCATTTGCTGCATCAAGTTCTAGGTTTTCATGCTTTAATACACGTTCATACTGGTATTCAAACTGAATATGATAAATGCCCTTTAATTCAAGTGGCTTGAGCTTCACTCGTTTTACTTCTTCGGATTTGGCACGGGGTTGGCTGATCGTCGCAGCAATCAGCTGTTTTTGATGAATCAAATCACTTAATTGATCGAGCATTTGTTGATATTCCATACAGACCGCCTTCTCTTCATGTTTATTAACGATAGTTTATCACATTCGTCAGGATTACTTTTCTTCCATTCGGGAAAAGGGGAGATAATTGAGTGAACTCTTCATTGTGATGATGAATGGCCGGAATTACAAATCGAATGGACAAAAACCAAAAATCCGCAAAAAGGAAAGCCTCTCCCATCCACTTGAAGTGAACAGGAGGGGCTTCATCAATCTTTCCATAATTGCTTAATGCTACTCTTATTATTATCAATGATAAGAGTATATACATCTGGATTACGAAGTGATTTCCACTCCTCAAAACCAATGGAATCATCAAAGTGTTTCAAAATGAGACTCATTAAATTACCATGTGTAACGAGTACGGTATTGTTTTGCGCCTCTTCAATGACTTCAATAGCACGAGTGGTAGCCTCTCGACTGGATTCGCCACCCACCAGCTTCAAATCGAGGTCAAGAAATGTCTTCTCTAAAAGCTCGAGCCAATTAGGTAAATCAGACGTGCTTAACGTACGTTCTGCCAAGCGAGCATCAATTGTAAGCGGTAGATCTTTTGCTTTGGCTGTCGGTTCAATTGAATGTTGAGCCCTTATAAATGGACTTGAAATGATATTATCAATCGAAATTCCACTAAAAAATGCAGCCAACTTTTGAGCTTGTTCAAATCCAGTATGGGATAATTCGGCTTCAGCAGCTTGTCCGGTTGCAGAACAATGTCGAACGAGGTATAGCGTCTTCATTTCGTGAGCACCCCTTTTAATCATTTGTAAAATTATACAATAAAACCCCGAAGCAAAGAGCTTCGAGGTCATTGATTAACTTAATTTTTTCATCAAATTTGCCATTTCGATAGCGGCTGTTGCAGATTCCCAACCTTTATTTCCGGCTTTCGTTCCAGCGCGTTCAATTGCCTGTTCGATTGTATCTGTCGTTAGAACACCGAAGATGACAGGAATATTGTGTTGATATCCAGCGTTGGCAACTCCTTTAGCTGCTTCGTTGCAAACAAAATCGAAGTGTGGGGTAGAGCCACGTATCACAGTACCAAGCGTGATGACGGCATCGTATTTTTTAGAAGCCGCCATTTGTTTTGCGATCAGTGGAATTTCAAAAGCACCGGGAACCCAGGCAATCGTCACATTTGCTTCATCCACACCATGACGCTTCAGTGCGTCTTCAGCGCCCCCCAATAGTTTACTCGTAATAAATTCATTGAAACGTCCAACGACGATGCCAATTTTTAAATCGGACCCAACTAAATATCCTTCTAAATGTGTTGTCATATATAAGCTCCTCTATAAACTCAGAAAATGCCCGAGTTTTGATTTTTTGGTTTTCATATAGCCTTCATTGTCTGTATGAGATGGGATCTCGATTGCCACACGCTCGGTTACTTCCAAGCCGTATCCATCTATTCCCGAAATTTTTCTAGGATTGTTTGTCATGAGCTTCATTTTACGAACGCCAAGGTCACGTAAAATTTGTGCGCCAATTCCGTACTCCCTTAAATCATCTGCAAAACCAAGTTTTTGATTGGCTTCGACAGTATCCAATCCTTCGTCCTGCAGTGCATATGCTTTTAATTTGTTGATTAATCCGATGCCACGGCCTTCTTGTCTCATATATAACAATATGCCGGAGCCTGCTGCTTCAATTTGTTTGAGTGAGGCATGGAGTTGTGATCCGCAATCACATTTGCGAGAAGCGAAGACATCCCCCGTCAAACATTCAGAGTGTACACGGGTCAAAATGGGTGTATCTTCAGAGACCGGGCCTTTTACAAGGGCAATATGCTCTTTACCTGTCAATGTTTCGGTATACCCAAACACCTGGAAATCACCGTACTCAGTTGGCAAAATAGTTTCAACTTCGCGGGTAATCAGCTTTTCATGCTTTTGTTTGTAAGCAATCAACTCAGCGATCGTTAAAATGCCGATATTTAATCGTTTTCCTATGATAACTAAGTCATCGAGTCTGGCCATTGTGCCATCTTCATTCATAATTTCACAAATCACACCCGCAGGCGCTGACCCTGCAAGCAAGGCTAAATCAACTGCTGCTTCTGTATGTCCGGCACGCTTAAGGACGCCACCTTTTTTCGCAATCAAGGGAAAGACGTGACCTGGTCGTTTAAAATCGGTTGCAGTCGATTGATTGTTTATCATTTGCAGAATAGTGTGAGAGCGTTCGAATGCGCTGATACCTGTCGTCGTGTCGATATGATCGACACTGATTGTAAAAGCCGTACTATAAGGGTCTGTATTATGATCCGTCATTAACCCGATATCCAGTTGACGTGCAATTTCTTCCGCCACTGGTACGCAAATAAGACCTTTGCCTTCAGAAGCCATTAAATTTATGATTTGAGGGGTTGCAAATTCCGCAAGCGCAACAAAGTCTCCTTCATTTTCACGATCTTCGTCATCAACGACAATGATGGCTTGTCCTTTGGATAATGCTTCAACTGCTTCTTCTACTGTATAAAACATAAGAAACCTCCTTTAAAATCCTTTATCCTGTAGCCATTCTTTTGATATGCCAGTTTTAGATGTAAGTATACGTTCGGTATATTTTGCGAGCATGTCACATTCAATATTCACTTTTTCACCAATGCCTTTTTCACCAATCAATGAATCATATTGCGTTGTTGGAATTAAGGAAATGGTGATTGAAGTTCGTTCTACATCAAAAATAGTAAGTGAAGTGCCGTCTATTGCTACAGAGCCTTTTCGCATCATGTATTTCATGAGGCTGGAATCCAATTCAATCTTCTTTGTAATGGCATTGGATTCTTTTTTTATCGAGCGAATGACACCGATGCCATCCACGTGCCCACTGACAAAATGACCACCAAACCGTCCAACTGCTGACATGGCACGTTCCAAATTGACGCGAACGTTTGACGATAAGTTAGCTAAAGTGGTCGAGTTAAAGGTTTCTGGAATAACATCCACAACAAACGTATCATGTGTAAAAGATGAAACCGTCAAACAAACACCATTTACGGCGATACTATCTCCTCTTTTCACATCTTCTAGTACCACTTTTGCACGAATGGACAATTCGAGCGCATGTGATTTACGTTTGATGGAAGTGACAGTGCCAATTTCTTCAATGATTCCTGTGAACAAGTAATCAACCTCCTACTGAAAAGAGAATTGATGCGAACATCAAAGCCTTATTTGTTATCCATTATTCAATTAGTGGTACCAATTATATACGCCTGTAGAGACATATTTTGTATAGCTTTTAGTAATAAGGATTAGAATTTTTTCCACCAAGGGGCAGGTAGGTGGTGGGGAAAGGGATATGATGATGAATCCAATTGACGAAATTCAAAAACGCTTTTAAACGATCACGCGTCAAAAGAAAGTTCTCGCGTAATTTCGGGGATCGAAGCTCGTTTTTAGCATCAGTTGACTTGAATGTGTCAGATGGATAATTTGTATAGGAATGAAAATATACTCGTGTATGTTGCTTCGCTTCTAGTGTGAATTTTTCTGCACATACTTCAAATTGGGTAGCTTTAAGAAGCTTATCCATATTGACAAGTGCTTTTGGAGTTCTAGCCGCATGGAAGTTGGAATCAGTACCTTCTGATCGAGTGCTCTTCAAGCACGGAATTGATAGGCTGGACTGCATGCGAAGTTTAAACGAATTCAAATGTTGTTGAATGATACAAGCTCCTCCTTTCGAATTTCAAAATCGAAAAGAAGCGACGCGCGAGCATGACAAATAAACCTCTCTATACTCTTCTCCCATCCAGACTATACTGTCGGTGTTGGATTCGCACCAACTCCACCGCTACTTTTTCAAGCACCGGGTCACGGACTTACAAATCTACATTTGTTCACCGCCGGTAAGGAATTTCACCTTGCMCCGAAGAATATAAAGCGACTACTTATCTTTTTTATAGTAGCACAATATACTGGTTTTGATAAAATCATCAAGCACTTTACGCAGGTGGATAAAGATGGATTTTGCATTTACAATTCGTCTGAATTTTGTGATAACATAATAACCAAGACATCACAAAGGGGGAAGCAACAACATGTTGAAACATCAAACGGTGGGGGAAGTAGTTCGGGAAATGGCGAAACGATATCCCGCTACAGAAGCGTACGTATATCCAGAAAAGCAATTACGCAAAACATATAAAGAATTTGATGAAGAGACGGACCGCTTGGCAAAGGCTTTCATGGGGATGGGCATTGCTAAAGGTGAACATGTCGCCATTTGGTCAGATAACAAGAGAGAGTGGTTATTGAGCCAATACGCTACTGGCAAAATGGGAGCCGTTCTTGTGACAGTCAACACCAATTATCAGGAAAAGGAACTCGAATATTTATTGAATCAATCCGATTCCACCACACTTATTTTAGGTGAAGAATTTAAAGGAACTTCTTATATAGAGATTATCAATGCAGTTTGTCCAGAATTAAAGTCATCCATTAATGGGGATATTAAGTGTGCGAAGCTGCCTCATTTCAAACGAGTCATCGTCATGAGTGAAAATGAATATCCCGGAATTTATTCTTGGAGTGAGTTCGAAGCGCATGCAGCAAACATCACCGATATGGAACTGGAAGAACGACTGACTTCATTGGACTCGGAAGATGTTATCAATATTCAATATACTTCAGGCACTACCGGGTTTCCAAAAGGTGTCATGCTGACACATATGAACATTGTGAATAATGGCCAAATTATTGGGGATTATATGAAGTTAACACCAGAAGACCGCTTATGTATTCCAGTGCCATTTTTTCATTGTTTCGGCTGTGTTTTGGGAACGCTTGCGGCTGTCACACATGGGACTACGATGGTACTGGTAGAGCAATTTGATGCAAAACTTGTACTGCAGGCTGTACAGGATGAAAAGTGTACAGGTCTTCACGGTGTTCCGACGATGTTTATTGCTGAGTTGAATCATCCGGAATATAAACAATTTGATACATCCTCATTGCGAACAGGCATTATGGCGGGTTCACCTTGTCCGATTGAAGTAATGAAAAAAGTAATTGATGATATGGGGGCAAGCGAAATAACCATTTGTTATGGACTTACTGAATGTTCGCCTGTCATTTCACAAACGAAAGCGGATGATGCGATTGAAAAACGTGTAAAAACAGTTGGAAAACCTCATCCTCACGTGGAAGTGAAAATTATAGATCCTGTAACCAATGAAGAATTGCCTGCAGGAGTGCCTGGTGAATTATGTGCTCGGGGATATCTTGTGATGAATGGCTATTACAAAAATGAAGAAGCGACACGTGAAGCAATCGACGAAGAAGGTTGGCTTCACACAGGAGATATTGCCATTTTAGACGATGAAGGCTATCTAGAAATTACAGGTCGGATCAAAGATATGGTGATTCGTGGTGGGGAAAATATTTACCCTCGTGAAATTGAGGAGTTTTTATATCAACATCCAAGTGTTCAGGACGTACAAGTGGTGGGAGTGCCAGATCCGAAATACGGTGAAGAATTAATGGCTTGGGTTATTGCTAAAGATGGGGAAACGATTGATGCCGAAGAAATACGTTCATATTGCAAAGGGAAAATTTCTCATCATAAAATTCCGCGTTATATTGAGTTTACGGAATCGTATCCAATGACCGCTTCTGGCAAAATTCAAAAGTATCTTTTGCGTGAAATGTCGAAAGAGAAAAGTATTAGCGTGTAAGATGACATATTTCCTGGGAAATACAAAAAACGCTGTAAAACGTTGGTAATTCTGTGTTTAGTGACAATTCTTACTAAAAAAATATTCTCGTTCTTCTGCAAGTTGCGTGTTATGATGAGTTTTGAAATACTCATAACGATCTCAAAGGAGGAAAAAGTATGTCTGATTATGTATATCAATTGATTGCTATAATTATCTATATGGCTGTAATGCTTTATATCGGTTATTATTCTTACCGAAAGACAGCTAACTTAACGGATTACATGTTAGGTGGACGTTCTTTAGGTCCTGCGGTTACAGCGTTAAGTGCTGGAGCAGCAGACATGTCAGGTTGGTTATTGATGGGTTTACCTGGAGCAATCTATGCAACAGGTTTAGTAGAAGCTTGGATAGCTGTTGGTTTAACAGTAGGAGCTTATTTAAACTGGTTGCTAGTTGCACCACGTTTACGTGTGTATTCACAAGTATCGAATGATTCCATTACAATTCCAAGTTTCTTGGAAAACCGCTTGAAGGATACTTCACGTTTATTGCGTGTCGTTTCTGGTATCATCATTTTGATATTCTTTACGTTCTATGTATCATCAGGAATGGTAGCGGGTGGCGTCTTCTTTGACGAGTCATTCGGTTTAGACTATCATACAGGTCTTTTGATTGTATCGGCAGTAGTTATAGCCTATACACTGTTTGGTGGATTCCTTGCAGTAAGTTACACAGACGTTGTACAGGGACTAATTATGTTCTTGGCGTTGATTTTGGTACCTACTATCGGATTATTTATGGTGGGCGGCTTCGACGGCGCAGCAGAAAGCATTCGTTCTGTTGATCCATCACGTTTGAGCTTGCTTGAAGGAGCAACAGGATTAGGTGTAATTTCTGCTATTGCTTGGGGTCTTGGCTACTTTGGCCAGCCACATATCATTGTTCGCTTTATGGCAATCAGTTCTGTAAAAGAAACAAAACAAGCACGTCGTATCGGGATTGGTTGGATGGCATTAAGTTTGGCTGGAGCCATTGCGACAGGTTTAATTGGAATCGCTTACTATCAGCAAAATGCTGGTGAAACATTGGGTGACCCTGAGGCAGTCTTTATTGCATTAGGACAAGTTATTTTCCATCCATTTATCGCAGGTATTATGCTGGCAGCTGTACTTGCTGCAGTTATGAGCACGATTTCTTCTCAATTAATCGTTACTTCTTCAGCCTTGATTGAAGATTTGTACAAAGCTGTTATTAACAAAGATGGTTCAGATAAGCATTTTGTGATGCTGGGACGTCTTGCAGTACTATTTGTATCAGTGGTTGCTATGTTTATTGCATGGGAACAAAACACGACTATCCTAGATTTAGTTGCATATGCTTGGGCTGGTTTTGGTGCTGCTTTCGGGCCTGTTATTTTGCTATCACTATTCTGGAGAAAGCTTACTACTTGGGGCGCTTTAGCAGGTATGGTCGTTGGAGCAACTACAGTGGTTATTTGGGGGAATAATGAAACCCTTAAAGGCTTAATTTATGAAATTGTTCCAGGATTTATCCTATGTTTAATCGTAGCTGTTATTGTAAGTTTGATCACGTACCGTAAGAATGAAGAAATTGAACGTGAGTTTGATGAAACACTTGTACTATTGAAACAAGATAAATAAATCACAATCCCACAACATATGTTGTGGGATTTTTTTACGCCCTATTGACCGGTTGGTCAGTGGAGGGTATATTTGTAGTAATATTCTGATTACAAGGGAGGTTTCATTCATGAATGCAATTGAATTGAATCAATTAACAAAACGTTATGGAAAATCACGAGGGATAGACGATGTTACATTTCAAGTTGCCCAAGGAGAAATTTTTGGATTCATTGGACCCAATGGAGCAGGAAAGAGTACAACGATTCGTACGTTACTTAACTTTTTATATCCAACGAATGGTACTGCAAAAATCTTGGGAAAAGATGTTGTGAAAGAAGCGAAGGATATTCGCCAACATATTGGCTATTTGCCTTCGGAAGTCCATTATTATGATGATATGAAAGTAAGTGAATTGTTTCGTTTTTCTGCAGGCTTCTACCCAGGTAATTCAACAAAACATGCACAGGAATTGGCTCAGCGTCTTCAACTAGATACGACCAGGAAAATCGAGGATTTGTCATTTGGTAACAAGAAAAAAGTGGGTATTATTCAAGCGCTGATGCATGAACCCCAAGTGTTGATTTTAGATGAACCGACTGCAGGTTTGGATCCACTTATGCAATCGATATTCTTTGATTTATTAAAAGAGCTTCAACAAAAAGGAACGACTATTTTCTTTTCATCCCATTATTTAAGTGAAGTCCAGAAACTATGCAACCGTGTGGCCATCATTAAAGAGGGACGACTGATTAAAATTGAAAGTATGGAAGACTTGCATGCGAAGCAATTCAAAAAAGTACACCTCCATTCTCAAAATAAATGGGAGCAAAAGGTACATTTGGAGGGTGTCCTGCAGGAACATCTGACAGATAATAGCTACGATTTTATCTATAATGGCCACACTCGAGATTTATTGCAACAGTTGGTTCAGATTCCTTTTGATGATGTAACGATCGAAGAACCTTCACTAGAAGAGATTTTCATGCATTATTACGAAAAAGAAACGGGTGAGAATAATGGTCTTTAAAAGAGAATGGAAACGGGCACAAAAAGCGTTATGGATTTGGATATTGGCGCTTGGAGGCATGACTTTTTTAATCATGAGCATTTACCCTCAATTTGCAGAAAATAAAGATCAACTCCAGGAATTGATGAAACTATATCCTGAGGCAATGCTTAAAGCATTTAATATTGAGCAACTAGGCTTCGATAGTGCACTCGGTTTCTACGCCATTGAAGGGTATTTATTCGTTACACTTTTTGGCAGTATCTATGCAGCAATGTTAGCTGGGGGTATGTTAGTAAAAGAAGAAAGTGACCGTACGATTGAATTTTTATTATCAAAGCCGATTTCAAGAGTCCAAGTGGTCGTTCAAAAAGCAGTGGCGGTGGCATTGGTTCTTGTGGTCTTTAACGTTGTACTTTCTGTAATCAACTATATGGGATTCCGGGTTGCCGGTGACGACCAGATTGATATGGTGACATTTTCGCTGATTTCATTGGCACCATTATTATTGCATTTGACATTTGCCGCGCTTGCTTTTGGAATATCCGTATTTTTCCGTAAGCAGCGACTTGTGACGTCCATTTCTCTGGCCCTCGTTTTATTCAGCTACTTTGTTAGTATTGTCGCTAATATTTCCGATAAACTTTCCAAGCTGAAATGGATAACCCCGTTTGAATATGTGAATTCAGGCTACATTATTCAACAGGCGTCCATTAAGCCCGTCTATATAATTGTAATGGTTCTGATAATGGTTTTATCTGTAACGGCAGCTATTATGAAGTATTTGAAAAAGGACTTGGTTATTTAATGGATAATGATAAAAATGAACGAATATTCCAGGTTTCTAAAGAGTTGTTTGCCACACTTGGATATTACCAGACCTCTGCGAATTTAATTGCAGAAACTGCCGATGTATCGAAAGCACTTATCTTCCATCATTTCAATTCCAAGAAGAACTTGTATTTCACCATTATCAATGATTCCATTGATGTTTTGATGAAGGCTTTTGAGAAAGAATGGCAACCTCAAGACTCTGATGATTTCTTTGAACAATTGAAGTACTTTGTAAAAATGAAGATGAACGTAGAGGTATTATACCCAATTGAAAACAAATTGTTGATGCAGGCATTTATTACTCCCCCAAAAGAACTCATTAATGAATTGGAACAACTATTTAAAGAAAAGTCGAAACCAATGCTCGCTTTAAATGACGACTATATTTATCAACTGTTAACCCCACATACCATTCGTGAGGGTGTCGAATTGAGTCAGGCGAAACTTTTGATCAGAACGGTTTTTGAAGGATATTCCCAGCGCATTATAAATGAATATGCCGGAAAGATTGATAATCTAATGAATGTAACGGAGAAAATCCTGTCTGAAATGGATGCAATTATCGACATATTGAAATACGGTGTTTACAAGAGTACTTTGGGGAACTTTGATGTAAGAACACATCTAGAAAGGGGTAGTAGAGAAAATGATTGAACTGGACCATGTTGTATTTTTTAGCAAGCAAAGCCCAGAAGAGCATGTTCGAAATAACAAAGGAACTTCTATCGGTGGACGGCACAAAAGTTGGGGAACAGTAAATGCCTTAACCTATACGAAAAATAGTTACATAGAATATTTGTCAGTGGAACAGATGGACATTGCCAAACAGGCGAATCACCCTCTTACAAAACTACTACTGCACGATTTAGAGAATGGCGAAGGATGGGGAACGATTTGTTTCCGTACTGAAAATATAGAAGCACTCAACAGAAGGTTGGAAAATGAAGGATGGACCACATCTGGCGTATTGAATGCTGAACGTGAGACATCTACAGGGTTTATACGGAAATGGAGAATGCTTTTTATTGAACAGACCGTTTCGGATGAATTGCCCCTTCCATTTTTTATCGAATGGAATGAATCTTTTGAAGAGCGTATGCAAAGTTTGAGGGAAGATGGGACATTTAAAGATTACAACGAACAGTTGCAAATTTTACGATGTGAATTCTTGGTAAAACATCCCCAAAACCAAGTGGAAAAGTGGGGAAGACTTCTGGGGATTGAACCGTCAGATGACACAATAATTTTAGTAAACACCGATTTAGTTTTCCTGAAAGGCACTCAAGAGAAGGAGCGTCTCTCGCATGTAGAAATTAATTAATATTTCTTCCTTCCGAAACACATGCTTTCAGTGCATGTGTTTTTTTCTGTAATCTCATTCTCTCGTACTCTTCGAAATCCGAATGAAATAGATTGACATTCTATTCTAATATTGTTTTAATTTTAATTGTATTCTGAAAATTAAAACAAAGAAAAGGGGTGTTTCAATTGGTAGTAGCATCAAAGCGAAATTCAACGAATATTAAGCGCAAATCATTACCCGATTTTGAAAAAATTGAAGAGTCTCCCGGTTTTCGTAATCTCTTAAAAAAGAAAAAAGCATTTCTGATTCCTAGTACACTATTATTTTTAGGCCTTTATATTTTATTTCCTATTATTATTTCGTATTCTGATGTTTTAAATGCCTCATTTATTGGTGATATTTCATGGAGTTGGATATATGCTCTTGGATTATTCATCATGACGTGGACTCTTGTAACCGTTTACATGAAAAAATCGGCTGAATTTGACCGAATGGCTAATGAAACACTAAAAGAATTTAATTACGAGGAGGAGGATAACCAATGAATCCGATCGTAGTTATCTTATTTTTAATAATCGTAGGGATGACATTGGTGGTTACATACTTCGCAGCCAAGAAAACAAATACAACAAGTGAATTTTATACAGCTGGTGGAGGTTTGTCAGGTTGGCAGAACGGTCTTGCAATTGCAGGAGATTACCTATCCGCAGCATCCTTTTTAGGAATAGCCGGGGCAATCGCTTTATACGGTTTTGACGGCTTCCTGTTCTCCATCGGTTATTTGGTGGCTTATTTAGTGGTTCTGTTTATCGTTGCGGAACCGTTGCGCAATCTTGGAAAGTATACGCTTGCCGATATGATAAATTCGAGATTTGACGCGAAGAAAGTTCGTGCTGGTGCGGCAATCAGTTCCATTACCATTGTTATTTTCTATATGATTGCCCAACTGGTGGGTGCAGGGGCACTGATTCAATTGCTTTTTAATATACCGTATTGGATTGCTGTTCTACTAGTAGGAATCATGATGACGGTTTACGTATTATTTGGAGGTATGACTGCGACCAGTTGGGTACAGATTATTAAGGCTGTTCTCCTCATGGCAGGTACTATCATAATTTCGTTCCTTGTATTGAAGGAATTCCATTTCAATATTTTTGAAATGTTTACGTCAATGAAAACCGCAACTCCTCATGGAGCAGATTATTTGAATCCGGGAGTTAAATACAAAATGCCGTTGGATACAATATCCCTGATGATTGCCCTTGTATTTGGAACAGCGGGATTGCCTCATATCCTAATGCGCTTCTTTACAGTGCGTGACGCAAAAACGGCGCGCAGTTCGGTTATGTGGGCAACTTGGATTGTCGGTATTTTCTATGTCATGACCATCTTCTTAGGATTTGGTGCAGCTGCGTTTGTTGGACAAGATCTCATCGTGTCAACCAATCCTGCAGGAAATATGGCCGCTCCTCTTTTAGCTCAAGAATTAGGTGGGGATTTCCTGATGTCCTTTGTCTCGGCAGTTGCATTTGCGACGATTTTAGCAGTGGTTGCAGGGCTTGTATTATCAGGTGCCTCCGCATTTGCACATGATATTTATGGGCAAATCATTAAAAAAGGTAAAGCTACAGACAGACAACAGATGATGGCTGCTCGGTTCGCTTCATTGGGTGTGGCTGTATTCTCCATCATTTTGGCATTGTTCGCTCAAAGTTTGAATGTGGCGTTTCTTGTGTCGCTCGCCTTTTGTATTGCTGCCAGTGCCAACTTACCAGTTATCGTCTATACGATTTTCTGGAAAAAATTCAATACAGCAGGTGCAATTTCCGCCATGGCAACAGGACTAATATCTGCTTTAGTACTTGTTTCCATTAGTCCAAGTGTAATGAACCCGGTTGAAGGTGTAGCCATCATTACAGGAAACCCGATTTTCCCATTGACGAACCCGGCACTTGTATCAGTGCCACTTGGATTTATTGGTGGATGGATTGGAACGCTTCTGACGAAAGAGTCGGACGTGAAGAAATTTGCAGAAGTTACAGTGAAAGCAAACACAGGTGGCTTCCGACAATTGTAAGAAGTTGTATCTACTTAATTGAGTATGATACGATATAAGTACTTTAAGGAACGGAGGTTTTCCAAATGATTGACTACAAATTCCGATGGAACACTTTGCGATGAAACTAAATAATGCAAAGAACTGCTACTGTGCAGGTTAATCGGGATAGGTCTATCCATTTTGAAAACCAATATACTTTTCAGAAAAAGAGAGCGACTCGTATGCTCTCTTTTTCTGTCTACTATTACTGGCAAAAAAAGGATTATTTCGATTTTCTCTCGGTAGGATATTGAGGAGGAATTCACAAATGGAAGAATTAATGGAACGTGCCATTGTCGTTGGCGTCAATTTAAACAAAGATGAACATTTTGAATATGGCTTAGAAGAATTACACAACTTAGCAGAAGCCTTAAATGTAGAAGTGGTTGGAGAAGTAACGCAAAACTTGGATCGAGTAAATCCGGCGCACTATGTTGGAAAAGGAAAAATCGATGAAATCAAAGCCTTCTTTGATGAAGCAGATGCTAATCTTGTCATTTTCAATGACGAGTTATCACCATCACAAATCCGTAACTTGGAAGCCGCATTGGAATGTAAAGTTATTGACCGCACCATGTTGATTTTGGATATTTTTGCTCGACGGGCTAAATCTAAAGAAGCACAAATGCAGGTAGAGTTAGCGCAGCTTCAATATATGCTTCCACGTTTAGTTGGATTGCGGGCATCACTCGGTCGTCAAGGTGGCGGCACTGGTGGGGGCTTTAAAAACCGTGGTGCCGGGGAAACAAAACTTGAACTCGATCGCCGGAAAATCGAAGACCAGATTGCGAAACTTCGTCGTGACTTAGAACATGTAAAAGACCAACGCGAAACGCAAAGAAAACAACGGAAGAAAAATGAAATCCCTGTAGTATCAATTGTGGGCTATACGAATGCCGGGAAATCCACGATCATGAATCGTCTACTTGCAAAAACAGGGCAAATCGATGACAAACAAGTTTTTGAAAAAGATATGTTATTTGCAACGCTTGAAACGTCAGTCCGTCAAATCCGTTTACCTGACCAAAAAGAGTTTTTACTTACTGATACAGTAGGATTTGTCAGCAAGTTGCCAACACATTTAGTAAAAGCATTCCGTTCTACTTTGGAAGAAGCGCGAGAAGCTGATTTGCTCCTTCACGTAGTCGATGTGTCCAATGATGAGCATCGATACATGATGGACGTTACAAATGAAACGTTGCAAGCTGTTGGAGTTGAAAATGTTCAGACGGTTGAGGTATACAACAAGTCCGACTTAGCGGGTGTGAATTATCCACATGTGAGTGGAAATAACATCTGGATTTCTGCCAAAGAAAATGCAGGACTGGATGAATTGATTGAACTGATTCGCACGCATATTTTTGCGGACTACAAGATGTGCCGAATGCTCATTCCATATGACCGCGGAGACGTGGTGTCCTATTTAAACGAACAAGCCTCTGTTCAAGGGTCTGAGTATGAAGAAGAGGGTACGTTATTGAAAGTTGAACTAAAACAAGCAGATTATGAACGGTACCATGATTTTGTGCTGGATAAGTAAAAAAAAACGCATTCCCGATTTACCGGGAATGCGTTTTTGCTTATATTCAAAATAAACGTAAATATTTCTACTTATTGATATTGGATATTGTGTAATCTTGCAAATAGACCATCTGCTTCTACTAATTCCGTATACGAACCTTCTTCGGCAATACCTTCTTTCGTTACGACTAGTACACGATCTGCATCACGTATAGTTGCAAAGCGGTGAGCAATAATAAGCGTTGTACGATTTTCAGCTAGTTCACTTAAAGCTGCCTGGATAATTTTTTCCGTCTCCGTATCAAGTGCCGAAGTTGCTTCATCTAATATGAGAATCGGTGGGTTTTTCAGGAACATACGAGCGATGGCTAAACGTTGTTTTTGTCCACCTGATAGTTTTAAGCCACGTTCCCCGATTTGGGTCTCGTAACCATCTGGCAACTCGGAAATGAATTCTTGTAAATGGGCTTTCTTTGCTGCCTCCATTATTTCTTCCTCTGAGGCATCTTTTTTTCCATAGGCAATGTTTTCTCGGACCGTCCCAGTAAACAGAAACACATCCTGTTGTACGATTCCAATTTGTGAGCGCAATGATTGCTTACTCATATCACGAATATCAAGTCCATCGATTGTGATGGAACCTTCCGTGACATCGTAAAAACGGGGAATCAATGAACAAATCGTCGTTTTCCCTGCCCCAGAAGGACCGACAAATGCCACGGTTTCTCCAGCTTTTACTGTTAGGTTGATATCTGATAGTACTTGTTGATGTTGATCGTAGTTGAAATGGACATGATTAAACGAAATATTGCCATGCAAATGATTCACATGTTTTGCATTTGGACGATCATTAATTTCCGGTTCCTGTTCGATTAAATCCAGGAAACGTCTGAAGCCGGCCATTCCTTTTGGATAAAGCTCAAGCAATGCACTGATTTTATCCACAGGTTTAATTAGTACATTTATAAAGAGGACAAAGCTGACAAGTTCTCCATATGATAATTTTCCATTGAATGTGAACCATGCACCTACGACCAATACGACCAAAGTCATTAGACGCGTCATCATGTAAATGCTGGAATGTGTTCCAGCCATTACTTTGTAAGCGACAAGTTTAGTTAGTCTAAATTGCCCATTATCATGTTTGAATCTGTCAATTTCAAATTCTTCATTTGTGAAAGATTGAACCACCCTAACACCTGAAACACTGTCTTCAACACGACCATTTACATCGGCAATTTTGATGTACATGTTCTTCCATGCCTGATTCATTTTGATATTGCTGAATGTAACCAAAACAATCAAGAATGGAATCATAATAATAGCGATGATTGCAAGCTCAGGATTGATGTTGTACATAATGAAAAATGCACCGAAAAACGTCATGATAGCGATAAAGAAATCTTCCGGTCCATGATGGGCCAGTTCGCCAATATCGAATAAATCATTTGTGATACGACTCATTACATGTCCCGTTTTGGTATTATCAAAAAAGCGAAAGGATTGGCGTTGTACATGGGTAAACAGTTGTTCACGCATGTCCGTTTCAATATTGATTCCAAGCTTGTGGCCTAAATAACTGACGATAAAATTCAGTAAGGTACTGAGTAAATAAACGGCCAGCAGGAGGACACTTACGGTTACAATCGTACCCCATTCGCCGGTAGGCAATAATTGGTCAATGAACCACTGGACTGCCAGTGGAAATGCAAGCTCTAATATAGCCACGATTATGGCACTGGTGAAGTCGATAATAAATAGTCGTTTATGGGGGCGATAATAAGAAAAGAATTTCCTAATCATATAAGTTCTCCTTGGTATTTTTAATACTGGCAATTATAACGGAAAATGGTCCTAAACACGATAAAAAACTTCAGAACTCGAAGGAAATCAAAGTATTTCAAGTTCCGAATGTTTTTTGACAATTTAAAGAGGGGACGTTAAAATGTATAAGTTGTCTTTTACTGATAAATCAATCGGACCTTTATTATCAGTATATTTTGCACATTCATTTACAAAAACGTATGTGTAATTATTAAAAAGAAAGTAGGGAAAAGAATGGCGACAAAACAAGAAATCGTCCAGTCGGTTCCTCAAAAAGGATTCTTTGGACATCCAAAAGGCTTATTAAGCTTATTCTTTACAGAGTTTTGGGAGCGTTTCTCCTACTACGGAATGCGCGCAATCCTGCTCTACTATATGTACTATGAACTAAACCAAGGTGGACTTGGTTTGGACAGATCGACAGCGAACTCGATTATGGCGGTATATGGATCACTCGTATACATGTCGGGGATTATCGGGGGCTGGATTGCTGACCGTCTATTCGGTACAACCAAAACCGTATTCTACGGTGGGGTAGCCATCATGTTAGGACATGCAGTCTTGGCATTACCTGGCGGAATCACGACACTATTCCTTTCAATGGGCTTAATCATTATTGGTACAGGTTTATTGAAACCTAATATCTCTAGCATCGTGGGAGATTTGTATTCGGAAAACGACGTTCGTCGTGACTCTGGATTCAGTATCTTCTACATGGGTATTAACATGGGTGCATTCATTGCGCCATTAATTGTAGGTACTATCGGAATGGAATATAACTTCCATTTAGGATTTGGACTTGCATCAATCGGTATGTTCCTTGGATTAGTTGTATTCGTTGCTACGAAAAAGAAATTCCTTGGACTTGCAGGATCTCATGTTCCGAATCCAATGACTAAGGGTGAGCGTAAAACTGTATTCACGCGTATTTCGATTGCATTAGTTGCCATCTTGATTATTGGTTATATCTTGATTGAAAACGGTATCATGACAATCGATGTCTTTACGATGATCGTTTCCATCTTGGGTATCGTCATTCCTACGATTTTCTTTATCGTAATGTATCGTAGTTCAAAAACGAACGCAGATGAAAAATCTCGTGTTCTTGCGTACATTCCATTATTCATCTCGGCGATGGTATTCTGGGCAATTCAAGAGCAAGGGTCAATCATACTAGCTCAATATGCAGATGAGCGAACTAACTTAGCTCTTGGTTCATGGGAAATTAACCCAGCATGGTTCCAATCGTTAAATCCATTATTCGTTATTGGGTTTGCACCAATATTTGCATGGTTATGGGTACGTCTTGGTGTTAAACAACCGTCAACACCTAAGAAATTTGCCCTTGGTTTATTCTTTGCGAGTATGTCATTCTTAGTGATGATTATCCCTGCTTACATGAATGGAACTGAAACTTTGGTTAGTCCATGGTGGCTAGTATTAAGTTTCTTCTTAGTAGTACTTGGGGAATTACTTCTTTCTCCAGTCGGAATATCAGCAACTACGAAGCTTGCGCCAGCAGCATTCGCTGCACAAACAATGAGCTTATGGTTCTTAACGAGTGCTGCTGCTCAAGCAATCAATGCGCAAGTCGTGAAATTCTACAATCCTGAAACTGAAATCGTCTATTTCGGTGTCATCGGGGCTGTTGCATTGATAATCGGTTTAGTGTTATATATTTCTTCACCAATGATCGAGAAGTTTATGCGTGGCGTACGTTAATACACATTTTAAAGCCTACCGATATTTATCGGTAGGCTTTTTTTGTATGGATTGAAGAGTGCTGGAAGTTAAACGATGTACTTATTTATCGTACATTTGTACTTGCCGCATGTTCACCATGAGCCAACAAGAATGAAAACCACATACTTGTGGGTCTCATTCTTCGAAAGTGAAGTTATTATCTTGTGAAAAAACCAATAGTTAGTAATATAATTGCAATTGTTGCCCAAATTGCTACATGTTTATTTTTACTCATTCTCATCAGTTAAACACCTCTCATGTTGGCTCACTATCCGTTTTTATATGAAAAATTAATATCAGGCAGAGCCTAATTGCAGATGATAAGGGAGCTGATTCCCTCTAATTTGCATTAAAAGTTAACAAATCCATTATCTAATAATTACTTTCAATATCACGTTTAAGATTACAGTCAGCCATTTTAGAAGTCCTCTTTTTTCATTCTGTTTTTGCATGCGATATTGTCGGTCTTTTTTCAAGATCGGGTATTCTTTTTCCAAATCCTTCATTGAAATCACTCCTTAAAATACATATTCAACGAAAGGTAAAAATTCCCTTCAACTCAAAAAAGATTTCCAATTGAAACCTTTTCGCGATACACTCGTATTATAAGTAGAAAGAAAATTGAGGTAAAGGTGGCGACAACATGAAAAAGTGGATGACACTTATGGCTACTAGTGCATTAGCGCTAAGTTTAGTTGCATGTAACACATCAGCAACTCCAACTTCCAAAACGTCAGAAGAAAACACAAGTGATTTAACACTTAAACAAGTATTTGAAAAGTCATTAGCACAATCAGAATCTATTGAAAGCCTTAGTGCAGATCTTGATATGGTTCAAAAAATTGAAGTTCCCGCTCAAGATGTAGCAATGGATACAACTTCAAAAATGACAATGGATTTGATTGTCGATCCTTTGAGCATGTATCAGAAGGGTACTACGTCGACGACGATTCCAGGTGAAGAGTCATCAGGACAGCCACAAGAAATCGAAATGGAAAGTTTTATGACTGCAGATGGATTCTTTACACACGATAACATGTCACAGCAATGGATGAAGTTGTCGAAAGATATGTACGAACAAATGATTTCCATTTCACAAAAGCAAGCTGATCCATCTCAACAGCTGAAGGATTTAGAGACATTCATGGATGACTTCACATTCAATCAAGATGATAAAGAATACGTTTTGAAATTGTCTGCATCTGGTGATAAGTTTAATGAATTGATCCAAAAACAAATAGCAGAAACCATGCCGGAGCTGGGTGCGGATGAACAGGAAATGCTGAAAGAATTAAATATCAAAAAAGTGGACTACGAAATCCATATCGATAAAGAAACATTTAATACAACGGCATTAAATGTAGTGATGGACATGACAATGGCAGTAGATGGGGAAGAAATGACCTTGTATCAAGATATGAAATCCACTTTTAGTAATTACAATGGTGTTAAAAACATAGTGGTACCTCAAGAAGTACTAGATAACGCACAAGAAATGTAAAAAACAGCCTTTCCGAGATATGATTCTCGGAAAGGCTGTTTTATTAATATTGATTTTAAAGTATAGAGATTTTCTACAAAGTTAAGGGGTCTTAATAAGTAAATCCAGCAGGTGTGTTTTTGACTACAACAACCACTTTGTGTTCATCCAGTTTTTCTTCTAATTGTTCTGCTTCCGGTTGACTAAAACCGAGTTCTTCGAATTGCGCACGAAGTTCGTCACCTTTTTTGCGGAAAACATTTGCAAGGGATGTACCTAACCCTTGTTCTGCAACGCCGACAGTATTCGCATCTGCCATATCAGCTACTTGATTTGTACGATGATTTTCATGAGTAAGTACGTAGATATCGTCCTCATGTACGCCTTTAGCTTTAATCTCCTGAATACCACGAATCGCTTCATCATCTGTTAAATACTCTTTAAAGGTTACACTCATTTTAAAATCTCCTTTCAAATCGTTTATTCTGACACAATAGTACTTTACCACTCACAACCAAGATTAAACGAAATAGGCTTAATTTCAAACGAAAGACTTAGACCAACAACCTATTAATGGGAAAAGAGTTGTAGGAATATGATAGAATAACTTTTAATAAGGAGCGTGAGTGTTGTGAAAAAATGGTTTTATCCTTTGGCAGTCGTGACCTTTATTGGCTTCATCACGCTGTTTTTCAGTTTTACTCACGATGAAATGGTTGAATTTGATGAAGCAATAGGAGATACACTGATCGGAAACGAATTTATTCGATTCTTTCATTACTTTGGGGAGCCAATCTGGATTGTCTCAGCAGCCGTTGTTTTGATTGTCTACCTCGCATTTAAAAGCCGAAACTATCGTGGAATGTTGTTTGTACTATTTGCCGTTGGTGGAGGAAATATTATAAATCTCGCAATAAAAGAATGGGTGCAACGGGCTCGTCCTGATATTCCCCATCAATTGATAAGTTACAGTTTTCCATCCAATCATGCCATGGTGGGCTTACTGTACATTTTTACATATGCATATTTTTTAACTGAAAATCGAGCATCCACTAAATGGCGTATCGGAATCTGGCTTAGTGCAGTTACCTTCACTTTGCTTGTTGGTTTATCACGCATTGCGGGTAACAACCATTATGGTACGGATGTGCTTGCAGGTTGGATGTGTGGCTATTCACTCTTTATTCTCGTAGTCATTTGGTATGAGTGGCGAAATCGTCACATGTCAAAAAGAGTGGCCCAGCCAGAATAAATAGAGTCTTGCGCCCAAAAAATGGCGGAGGACTTTTTTTGAAAGTGGTGAATTGACATGTTTTCCATTCCAGATGAATTGGTGGAATTAGGTAAGATTACAGATCATCTTTAAGAGAACAAGTGGCAGAGGACTGGCTAAAAATCGGTCAATATTTGAAGGAGTTAACATAATGATTCAGGAAAAAGCAATAAAACATGCACAGTATGTAAATTCACAAGTGTCATACTTAGGTGAAGGAGCATGGCATCAAGCATGGCAACTAACCTCCCCGCAACATAAATCGATGGTTCTTCGGATTCCAAAGAAAATTGCATATAAAAAAGAAGTTGCCTACGATGCAAATGCGTTACTAGCAGAGTATGGAGGTACGGAACAATACTATAGTTGGGTGAATAGAGTAGTACCTGGAGCAGCTCCAGAGAAGTTTGTTTATCATGTTTCGGAAGGTTTGACGTATACGATAGAATCTTTTGCTGGAAGTCATGTGGATTTACATGACTTAAATAGAGAAGATGCGCAAAAATTAGGATCCGAAATCGGACATTTATATCGAAAAATGGAGCAAGTCAACCATGGTCTCGAAGGGTTTGGTTTTTTTGATTGGAATGAAGAAAGTGGTCTGCACGGTCATTTTTTAGGCGATTTCCATGAATTCGTTACAGCTGAAAGCAAGGAAATAATAGACGACTACATGGATTTATTAATAAAGAGACCAATCTTTAATAAACCTGAAATTAAAGAGGCAATTCTACGAATATGTGAAAGTCGTTTAATAGAGATTGGTTCACCCGTACTGACAAATCAAGATGCATCACCAGAAAACTGGTTAGTGGATAATGGACAATTTCGGATCATTGACCCTTTACCTATCTTATATATAGGTGAAGTAATGGCAGCGAACTTTATGAACCTATATGAAACATTATTTGTGGAACTTGCGCATACAGAACGGTATGGTAAACACCGTTTTCATGAATGTAGGGAAACATTACAATCTATAGCAAATGGTTTTGAACTGGGCTATTGTGGACAGAACGCTGATTTAATCCGCAAATTGAGAAGTGAACAGATGATTCAAGTCCTGAATTGCGCCGTCAGTCACAATCAAATGTTTATTGAAGGTTTGAACGAAGAACAAATTATCCGTTACGGCACAAAAGAAGATGTTGAAAACCGGCTGACTGTATTTGTCGGAAAACTAATTGAATTACAAGACCAGGTATAAATTTTTATCATGGTTAACCTGATTTTTTATAATGAAGTTGCGTGTAGGAAACATATCTCATACAATTAACMCAGATATGCGGAGCGAAATGACAAAGGTCATTTCGCTCTTTTTTGTATTACGTAATTGAAAAAAGGTCAGACTGAGACCGATAGAACACTCAAAGAGGTAGAGAAGCGCTAAAATTTTTTAGATTTTCAGAGTTGTAGAATTGCGTTTATAGAACTATACTGATGTGTAAAGATAGATGGTGACAAGTGTCAAGACAAGGAGAGCTCACATGACGACAATAAGAGAAAAAGAGAATAAACCGATTTCCCGGAATAAATTATTGGGAATTGCCGGTCTAGGGTGGATGTTCGATGCGATGGACGTAGGAATTTTATCTTTCGTAATAGTGGCACTCGCGAATGAATGGGCTTTAACTCCTGGGCAAATGGGATGGATAGGAAGTGTAAACTCCATCGGAATGGCAGTGGGGGCCTTTGTGTTTGGGATATTCGCTGATCGGGTTGGACGGAAGAATATTTTTATCATGACACTTGTTCTATTTTCAGTGGCGAGTGGATTGTCCGCATTTTCTGCTTCCCTGGCAATATTTTTGATATTCAGATTTTTTGTAGGAATGGGTTTAGGTGGGGAACTGCCTGTTGCATCTACATTAGTATCTGAAAGCGTGGAAGCAAAAGAACGTGGTCGAGTCGTGGTATTGTTGGAGAGTTTCTGGGCAGCTGGATGGCTGATTGCAGCAATTATTTCTTATTTCGTTATTCCAGTCCATGGCTGGAGAGTTGCCTTAATCATTACTGCTTTGCCAGCAATATATGCAATTTATCTACGATTGAACTTACCGGACTCTCCGMAATTTACGGCAAAACGAGTTCGGGAGCGCACATATGCTCAAAATATTAAAGCGGTATGGTCTAAAGCTTATGCAAGGCCAACGTTGATGTTGTGGATCTTATGGTTTACAGTTGTGTTTTCATATTACGGAATGTTCCTATGGTTGCCGAGTGTCATGGTAATGAAAGGCTTTACGTTGATTAAAAGTTTCGAGTACGTGCTGATCATGACTATTGCACAATTACCAGGTTATTTTACTGCAGCATGGTTAATTGAAAAAGCAGGTCGTAAATTCGTGTTAGTCACTTACTTACTAGGCACAGCTGCAAGCGCATTTGTATTTGGGAATGCGGATACTACGATGTTATTGATTGTATCTGGCGCGTTCTTGTCGTTCTTCAATTTAGGTGCTTGGGGTGCTTTATACGCGTATACACCTGAACAATATCCTACTGTTATTCGAGCTACTGGTACCGGTATGGCGGCTGCTGTTGGACGAATTGGCGGGATTTTAGGACCATTATTGGTAGGGACACTTATTACAAGAGGCTACGATATCGGTTGGGTGTTCGGCATTTTCTGTATCGCAATAGTTATTGGTGTATTGGCAGTTGTTTTACTGGGGAAAGAAACGAAACAACTGGAACTTGAATAATACAGACGGGAAATTCTCTTTATTAGGGAATCTCCTTTTTTATGGTTTTCTTTGAAATCGGATGGAAACCTTTCATTCTCCGTAAACGTATAACAAGTTAAAGGGGGATTTGGAAATGAGTGTAAGAGAATTTGATATAAATATCAGTCCCGTTGAGGCAATGAACAAAATTCATAATGGGGTGATTGGAGGAAGTATTTCGGGAAAATTAGTAGATTACTATGAGCGCGTTTCTGGAGATCATCAAGTTGTGGTATTTGTTCTGGAAAAATTCTTTATGCGAACGAGTAATCGCTCTTCTATGACGGTAACCATTGATAATTTCGGTGACGCAACGAAAGTGCATGCCGTGGCATCCGGAAGTTCTGAAAGTCCGTTTTTTAGATTTGATTGGGGAGCGGGCGACAGTTTTGCGAATAGTGTGGAAAATTCGTTGGCACAACATATTATAAGTTGATAGAATAAATCTACTAAATATGTGTGGTAAGGGAGAGTCGGATATGTTCAAAAGAATTGACACCGTTTTTTTACCTGTGCGAGACACAAAACGCTCAATCGAATGGTTTGAAGAGAAGTGTGGATTTAAATTGCGATGGCATGATGAGGAAAATGGTTATGCGGCAATGGACATCGGGAATGGAGAAACAGCTTTTACGCTCGTGAGAAATCCACAAATGGGTTCGAGTAAACCTGAAGAACATGAATGGTTCAATCTCTATACAACGGATATCCATGCTACCCATCATTTCATGTTAGACGCAGGAGTAGATGCAACACATGTGAAAACTGGAGGAAACGTAGAATTCTTTCAATTTAAAGATATTGATGGCAATACGATTGGAGTCTGTTCATTTGAAGAAGACGCAGCTTAAGCATAGAAAAATCCTAATTGTGGGATCGGGAGGAGCTGGGAAATCCACGTTATCTCGCCAATTGGGTGAAAGGCTTGGTTTGCCTGTCGTGCATTTGGATTCGATGTTTTGGCAACCAGGATGGAACCCTTCACCACGTCCTGAATTTATGGAAAGAGTAAAGAAGGAATTAGCGAAACCCGAGTGGATCATTGATGGAAATTATGACTCCACCATCGAATTACGTGCGCAGTATGCAGACCTTATTATCTATCTTGATTTCTCGAATGTCGTATGTCTCTATCGCGCATGTAAACGTGCGTGGATATATCGAGGGACAACACGACCGGATATGGGGAAAGATTGTCCGGAAAAAATAGATTGGGAGTTTGCCCGGTGGATTTGGCGTTACCCAAAAGATGCACGGCCAGAGATGCTCGCTGTTCTAGCCAAAGTCCAGACAGACGTCATAACACTGAAAACACCTAAAGAAGTAGAACAATGGCTACAACAAATAGAGGACATAAAAAAGAGTGAATCATCCACTTAAGGATGATTCACTTTTTATTATGATGTTTTTAACGTCGAGTAAACGATAAGGCGAACTTCGTAATAAGAACCCTTTTTATCGTATTCACCAGTACACGTGATGAGGTTCAATCTACTGCCATTACTGAATCCGAATATCTCTCTAAGGGGGGGATTCATCAACCGGGTAGATTTCAATACTTTCCATGAAGGTATATCCACTACTTGGAAAAGGTTTAAATCTTCCTCAATTTGGACATTGTATATTTAAGAGAGTTCATAATCTGCGGTGGTAGTATCGTGTGCATACCCAACATCCAGACTGTAATCTTTCCATATCAAAAAGGTAGGGATTTCTTATAGCGTTAAATTTGTGTGTATAAGTAATCCTCCAGTATTCCGGATAAATAAGTCAGAATATTCGTTATATGAACATTTATTCAAAACTGCTAATTTAACATACTATCAAAAATTTCGACAGTCTAATTAAAAGAAGGAGAGTGAAGGCATGGAGAAGAGAGTGAAGAAGTTTTCTAGACGTGATTTCCTGAAAACTTCAGGGGTGGCAACTGGTGCACTTATTGGAGGGGGAATTCTTGGTGGTTTGATTGGCTACAATTCAAAAAATGCAACGACTACGCCGACCGAAACCAAGCATGGAGGTCACACGGAAACGGGGACGTCGGAAAAAGGCTTAATGTTTTTTACAAGCGAGCGAGAGTTTCAAGTACTGGCCAACGCAACTGAACGGATTTTTCCGAAAGACGATTTAGGTCCTGGTGCTATTGAGCTTGGGGTACCGTATTTTATCGACAGTCAATTAGCAGGGCAGTATGGCAGTAACTCTAAGGAATACATGCAAGGGCCATTTGCTATTGGTGCACCTACCCAGGGATATCAAAGTCGTCTGACGCGTGCTGAAATCTTTAGACAAGGTATTGCAAAAATGGAAGCTGAGTCGTCGAGCAGATTCGATAAAGGATTTTCGGATCTAGAAGGTGCACAAATGGATGAAATATTGACAGCAATTCAGAAGGACGAAATAAAAATGGAAGGAACAACATCTGCATTTTTCTTCCGTCTGCTTCGGACTGCAACACTGGAGGGTGCTTATTCAGACCCTATGTATCGTGGGAATAATAATATGGACGGTTGGAGAATGAAAGAGTTTCCTGGCCACCAAATGGCTTATATCAATGTAATCGACAAAGCGGAATTCCAAAAAATCGAACCACAATCTTTAAGTGGGAAGCACTAGGACAGGGGGCAATTAAATGGTAAAAACTTTACCGAAAGTAGACGTTGTGACTGTAGGAGTTGGATGGTTAGGGGGAATCATAGCAGCCGAATGTGCAAAGGCAGGCTTGAAAGTAGTAGGCTTGGAGCGCGGAAAAGAACGAAGTACTGAAGATTATATGAAAGTGCATGACGAATATAGATATGCAATAAGGTACGAACTCATACAGAATCTATCAAAAGAAACGATAACCATTCGGAATAACCGTGGGATGCAAGCACTTCCGATGCGACAATTAGGTTCATTTCTTTTAGGGGAGGGACTTGGGGGCGCGGGTACACACTGGAATGGACATACATGGCGTTTTCTTCCTTACGACTTCCAAATAAAGACACTAACAGAAAAAAAATATGGTCCCAAAAAGTTGTCTTCAGACTATTTACTTCAAGATTGGGGTATTACATATGATGAGTTGGAACCCTACTTTTACAAGTTTGAAGAAACCGCCGGAATCTCAGGTGAAGAAAAAAATCCATTTGCGGGCAAACGGTCAAACCCATTTCCAACGCCACCGATGAAGAAGACACCAATATTACAAAAATTTGAAACGGCAACGTCTAAACTTGGCTATACACCATTTATGCTACCGTCAGCAAATTTGTCAGAAGCTTATACAAATCAGGATGGACAAACGATCAATGCCTGTCAATACTGTGGTTTTTGTGAACGTTTTGGTTGTGAATATGGGGCAAAGTCATCTCCTGAAGTTACGGTCGTTCCAACGGCAAAAAAAACGGGGAATTTTGAAGCACGCTTTGAAGCCAATGTAGTGGAAGTCATCAAGAGCGGAAAAAAGGTTACTGGCGTCAGGTATTTGAACACGTTGTCGGGTGAAGAGTTTATTCAGCCAGCTGAAGTGGTTGTTCTAACAAGTTATGTCATGAATAATGCAAAATTATTAATGATATCGAAAATTGGTGAGCAATATAATCCGGATACCGGGCGTGGAACATTAGGTAAAAACTATTGCTATCAAATTTTACCGGGCGCAACGGGTTACTTTGAAGAACAAATGAACACGTTCATGGGGGCAGGTGCACTGGGGATAAGCATTGATGATTTGAATGGCGACAATTTCGATCATAGTGATTTGGATTTCATTCATGGTGGGAGCCTCTCTCTCCTTCAATCAGGTGCAAGACCGATTGAAACAAATCCGATTCAGAAAGATGTACCTACGTGGGGTGCGGAATTCAAGAAAGCGTCCATATATAACTATACCCGTACTCTTTCCATTGGGGCACAAGGAGCATCCATGCCACATAAAGAGAACTACCTATCATTGGATAGTAAATATAAAGATGCATACGGTGTACCTCTTCTTCAAATGACATATAATTTTACCGATCAGGACCGTGCGCTTCATAAATATATTACGGAAAAGTCTGCTGTTATCATGAAAGAAATGGGTGCAAAAACAGTCGAAAGCCGAACTCCGATCACGGATTACGATATTGTCGCCTATCAAACGACGCACAATACGGGTGGGACAATTATGGGTAGCAGTCCCGAAAATAGTGTAGTGAATAATTATTTGCAGCATTGGGATGCGGAAAATCTATTCGTTGTAGGTGCAGGTAACTTCCCACATAACGGAGGATACAATCCTACCGGTACGGTGGCAGCATTTGCGTATCGTGCTTCGGAAGGCATTATCAAATACAGTAAATCGGGTGGATCACTCGTATAAAAAAGGAGGAATACAAATGGGTGGATTAGGAGCAATAGGAGTACCAGGATTAATCATTATTCTTGTCATTGTACTCATCGTATTCGGACCGAAAAAATTACCAGAAATCGGATCGGCAGTAGGGAAGACATTCTCGGAATTTAAAAAGTCGACAAGAGGTCTAATGGATGACGACGAGCCAGTGAAAAAAGATGAAAAGAAATCTGAAATCGTATAGAAGGTGTAGATATGGACCCATACGAACACCACGACAAGAAAATACTAAGTCCATTGGACAAGAAATTGGTGGAAGAAGTAGGCGCAACAACTGAAATGGTTGATGAAGATGCGATTGAAAGCGATGAAGGCACCCTTGTGGATCATCTAACGGATTTACGGAAACAAACCATTAAAAGTGTGGCCGTGTTTCTATTTTTCTTCATTGTTGTATTATCAACCATCAACCTATGGTTTCCATTAGTGACTAGAGGCAATGAACTGATTGTGCTTGGGCCACTTGAAGTGGTGAAATTCTATATGTCGATTTCCAGTGCATTGTCTCTCGGTTTTTCACTACCCTTTATCTTTCATTTTATCGGGCAATTCGTTAAACCGGGATTGAATCATACAGAGAGTCGATTTATTGGTATTTACTCTCCACTCATGCTCGTCCTGTTTGTGGTTGGTATTTCATTTGGATATTTTGTTGTGAATCCCTTGAGTTATCAATTCTTGATTAATATTGGCGAAGTGAATTTTGAAGTGATGGTTTCAGCAAGTGAATATATTCACTTTTTATTAATGACGACAGTCCCACTTGGCCTGCTTTTTGAACTGCCTATCATCGCAATGTTTTTGTCAGCCATAGGCGTTTTGACATCAGTAAATATGAGAAAGGTTCGAAAATGGTCTTATGTGATACTGGCGATTATTTCGACAACGGTGACACCACCAGACTTTATTAGTGATTTCATGGTGCTGATTCCGATGATATTGTTGTATGAAATCAGTATTTTGTTAGTCGCAAAACTTGAACGCAAACAAATTACAACCAAAGAATTATCCATCTCCCAAGACTAGGGGGATGGATTTTTTTGTTTATCGTACATTTGCGCTAGCGGCATGTTTCGCATGAGCCAACAAGTATGAAAACCACATACTTGTGGGAATCACGCTTTGGCCCACATGAAGTGGCGTTTTTAACCTTTGTTCCTTTGCTTGCCAGGTGCAAATGCACTCTTTCATTTGTTCCTATAGCTTCTTTTAAAAATTAATAGTTAGGAATCAGCGCCACTCCAATGGATTAACGGGCTGGCGAGACCCGATTTCCGAATTTTAAAGAAAAGAATGTTCTATTAATCGACTGGCATTTAGTTCACAATCATTGTTAAATTTTCTAAAAAGAGTGACATTTATAGAGAATTTGTGTAATATCTACTATTAAAAACGATAGGGAGATAGAATCGGATGAAATTCAATGTGTTTATTCAACCTCAGGAATTTGAGGATAAAGCTAAACCGTTTCTAATGCAAAATGAAGATTTATACAGTTTGTTTTACGGTGTGCTGCAGGGAATTAAAGCCGGTCGTTATGAAAATCCATTCATGGCTACGGTCGAAGAGGATGATCAAGTCGTGGCTCTCTTTCAAATGACGCCCCCTCATCCACTGAATATTATTGTGATTGATGAAATAAAAATGGCTGACATTTTGTCATTTGCGGCGCAAGAGATTTCTAATAGAAAAATTCCAGTTCCGTCGGCTGTCGGAGTGAAGCGTGTCGTAAATGCTTTTTCTGAAAAATGGCAGGAGCTGACGAAAAGTAAAGCCCGATTATTGATGGATCAAGGCTTATACCGTCTGGATAAAGTCGAACAATCACTCGAAAAAAGTTCGGGATCTTGGCGCTATGCGAGAAAAGACGAAGCGCCAATACTGGCAACTTGGTATAAAGCGTTCGAACAGGATACGGGACTTAAAAGCTCCCCACCTGAAGTGATTAATGAGCGCGTCATACAGTTTCTTGAGGATCAGGAAGTATTCTTTTGGGAAGACAACGGGAAAGTCGTATCAATGATGAAAAAAGCACGTCCTTCAGATCGAGGGGTTACCGTATCATTTGTTTTTACTCCTCACGAGGAAAGAAAAAAAGGCTATGCGCGGACGATGGTCGCTGCTGGAAGTGAAGAGTTGCTCAAAACATATGACTTCTGTGTACTATATACAGATATGTTGAACCCGACGTCCAACAAAATTTATCAGGAAATCGGTTACCGGAAAATTGCGGATTCCATTCACTTAGAATTTTTACCGGAAAAAGGGCAATGAAATGGAAGCGAGTGAATTGAAAGCATGGTGTGCCGCACAAAAAGGGGCACAGTTTGATTATCAGAAGGACTGGGATGCAGAGCGTTATTTAGTTGGCGGGAAAATGTTTGCTATGTTCGGTCACGATAAATCGGGTACGCCGATCCTTTCATTGAAATGTGAACCACAACGTGCAGATATGCTTCGTGAAGAATTCGAAGACATCCAGCCAGGCTACTACATGAACAAAACCCATTGGAATTCTCTAGCTTTAAATGGTACTTTGCCGGATGCACTTTTCAAGGAATGCATTACACATTCATATGAATTAGTGTTTAAAGGATTGACGAAAAAAGTGCAAAACGAGGTGAGTAGTCAATGAACTGTATTTTTTGCCGCATCATAAAAGGTGAGCTGCCAGCGAGAGTGGTAAAGGAAACAGAGGAAGCCATTGCATTTTTGGATATTGACCCCATTCAGAAAGGCCATGTGTTGGTTTTGCCAAAACGTCATGTGCCGGATTTAACAGACATGACAATAGAAGAAAATATGGTGGTTATGTCGCTTTGTCAAAATGTCGTGAAATCCATAAGGGAATGTTATCCTGCAGAAAGTGTAACGATTATGCAAAACAATGGAGCGTGTATGGAAGTTCCGCACGTCCATTTTCATATCATACCGAGGTTTTCAGAAGATGGCTTCAAAGTGGTGGAACCTGTTATTGAAATAAGTAATGGTGAAATGGAAGAAATTGCGCGTCAATTGAAAAGCAATATGGTATAATTTTGTTACTAAGTATGAAGGGACGATGGGTGACTGATGGATATCTAATCTGATTTCTATGCAAATGAACATTTTTGCAAAACGGAAATTGGATTCGTCTGCCCATTTATCCCATCATCGTAACTCTTTTTGTACATAAAGAGCTTTTTTGTGATGACTATAAATGATCAGTGAATCCTTCCGTAAAAAAACGGAGGATTTTTTTATTTCTCCGAAATTGGAGGGATCATGATGACCTTACTAGGAAAATTACAGAACGTATCGATACAATTTGGAAGTAAAACAATCTTGAAAGATGTGACGATGGACATCAGACAAGGGGGATGCATTGGAATTGTCGGTGCAAATGGCGAAGGAAAGTCAACCTTACTGTCAGTCCTTGCGAACGAAAAGGAACCAAGTGAAGGGTTAATTCAGTGGTTTGGTGGCATACCTTCGATGCATTATTTTAAACAGCAAGTATCTGAACCACAAGAATTTGCGCCTGTTCAAAAGAGGGAATTGCATAAATGGCAAGTTCCAAAAGGTCGTTCATATGAATTAATGAGCGGTGGTGAACAAATGAAACAGAGGCTAGTGCAAGCTTTTTCAAATCAAGTTCAGTTACTGATTTTAGATGAACCGACAAATCATTTGGATCAGCAGAGCTTACATGAATTAATAGCGCAAGTTAAGCGTTTCAAGGGGACTGTTATGGTCGTTTCACACGACAGGCATTTCCTGGATGAAGTGGCTGATGGGATTTGGGAAGTGGAACATCAAGGTGTCAAAGCATATGAAGGGAATTATTCTGTTTTTCGCACTCTAAAAGAAGAGAGACGAAAAGCGCAAACTCATCTATTTGAGGTGCAACAGAAAAAAATTGCCCAGATTGATGAACAGATTTCTTCTCTTCAAAATTGGTCTGCAAAAGCTCATTCACAATCGACCAAGCAAGAAGGATTTAAAGAACATTATCGGGTAAAAGCAAAAAGGATGGATACTCAAATCCGTTCGAAACGTAAGCGGCTTGAAGGAGATAAAGCAAAAGCCGAACTCAATCGTCCAACAGAAGAGAAAGCAGTGTCATTTTCTATTGAAGCAAACCGTAAGCAAGGAAACCGCGTGATTGAATCCAAGTCCGTCACTAAAACTTTTGGAAGTCACACACTTTGGAAAGATGCTTCATTTACCATTATGCAAGGTGAAAGAGTTGCACTCGTGGGACCGAATGGATGTGGAAAGTCCACATGGTTGAAAATGCTGATGGAAGTAGAACCGTATGAGGGTGAACTGTGGAGAACAAAAGCGATGCGTATAGGCTACTTGCAACAGTCCATAGATGATATACCGGAAGAGAAAACTCCGGAAGAATGGTTTGTCCCTCATGATTTTGACTCCCGGGGAATGATTCAAACTTTGATGATCAATCTGGGGTTCGGGAAAGAACATTGGCGATTGCCGATCAAGTCCATGAGTATGGGAGAGAAATTGAAACTAAAATTAATGGCTTTCATGCTCGAACAAAAAGATGTATTGCTACTGGACGAACCGACCAATCACTTGGATTTACCTTCGCGTGAACAACTGGAGCAAACTTTGTCTACGTATCCAGGGACCATTATCGTTGTGACGCATGATCGATACTTTCTTGAGAAAATCGCCACAAAACTCCTGGTCTTTGAAGGTGGATGCATGAAAAAAATCGACATGACTTTTAAAGAATGGCAAAATCGCCAAGTTGAAACGGCACAACAGCAACAACTGTTGAAGCTCGAAACAGAAAGACAGGCAATCCTTGGCGAAATCAGTTTTATATCCAAACATGATTCAAAATATGAGGCACTTGACCAACGTTTCAATGAATTAACTGCTCAAATAAATGCTTTAAAGTAGTAAGCTGCATCCACTCGGTTACACAAATCGAGTGGATGTGTTTTTTTATGAATAAGTCGAAGAAAATATGCATATTTCATATGATTAACGGGTAATAGGAAAAAGATATACATACTGAAGCTTAAAAGGGGCAGAGGCTGTGATTCGATTTAATAAAGTAACGAAAAGGTTTGCGGATGGGACGGAAGCATTAAAAGATGTTTCATTGACCATTCCGACAGGCATGTTAACGGTGATTATCGGTCCCAGTGGATGCGGTAAAACCACATTGATGAAGATAATTAACCGACTGGAAGTACCTACCTCAGGCGATATATTAATTGATGACCAATCTATTAAAAATCAAGATGAAGTGGGACTTAGAAGATCTATAGGCTACGTCATTCAGCGTATCGGCTTATTTCCCCACATGACTATCGCTAAAAACGCTGCATTGGTACCTACATTAAAAGGGTGGACTGCAGAAAAGACACAAGCCCGTGTCAACGAACTGATGGACATTGTTGGACTCGATCCGGAAAAGTATTTGAACCGATTTCCACTTGAATTGAGTGGAGGTCAGCAACAACGTGTAGGCGTAGTACGTGCATTGGCTGGGGACCCGAACATTGTCTTAATGGACGAACCATTCAGCGCTCTCGATCCAATCAGTCGTGAACAACTTCAAGATGAATTGCGAAATCTTCAACAAGAAATTCAGAAAACCATCGTTTTTGTCACGCATGATATGGATGAAGCGTTGAAAATAGCTGACCATATTATTGTATTGCGAGATGGAAAAGTGGAACAAGTGGGATCTCCAGAAGTGCTTATCCATCAACCTGCCAATGAATTTGTACGGAATTTTATCGGTGAAGAACGCATTAATCGTAAACGGTCATTTGGCAAATGGAAGATTGGGGAGTTGTCACCGTTTTACACTCAATCCAATATGAGAGAACAAATTGTTTCCATTAACTCTTCAGATGACGTGGAACAAGCAATTGCCTTATTGGAAAAGCCCCATACAGATGTATTGGCGGTTTATACGAATGAAGAATTTGTTGGCTACCTTGACCAATCTTCGTTGTTAAAGGCAGTAATAGCAAAGGAAGAAGGTGCTTCTTCTTATGACTGATTTTTTGGATACACTCCAAAGTCGCTCTGATCTTATTCAACAAGCGTTCCTCGAACACATCTATTTATCTTTCGTGGCACTGGCAATAGGCATTGCGATTGCCTTGCCGCTTGGAATGATGATTGCACGCTATCGAAAATACGCAGAACCTGTAATAGGCATAACTGCAATATTTCAAACGATACCGAGTTTAGCATTATTCGGTTTCTTGGTACCTCTCATCGGAATAGGGTCAAAAACAGCACTCATTGCACTTGTTATTTATGCTTTGCTACCAATCCTCCGCAACACCTATACAGGGTTGACCAGTGTTGACTCATCGATTATTGAAGCGGGACGCGGAATGGGAATGACGCGGACACAGATATTAAAACAAATTGAGTTTCCGCTTGCTTTGCCATTTATAATGGCAGGTATTCGAACAGCTACCGTCCTGACAGTTGGGATTGCAACACTCGCCACGTTTGTGGGTGCTGGTGGTTTAGGGGATGTCATCTATCGAGGTTTGCAATCGTATAATAACTCGCTCGTTCTTGCCGGTGCACTTCCGGTAGCATTACTGGCTATCAGTTTCGATTTATTATTGAAATGGGTTGAAAAGAAAGCAACACCAAAAGGGATGAAAACACATTAGGAGGAAATGACATGAAGAAAAGGTTAGCGGGTATAGCACTTTTAACATCGTTAACGTTAGTTGGCTGTGGCTCATCAAACGATGCTGGGGGCAACGCAAGTGAACCGATTGTAATCAGCGGGAAACAATTTACCGAGCAGTTTATTTTACCCCAAATACTCGGCCAGTACGTGGAATCCAAAACAGATTACAAAGTGGAGTATAAAGAAGGGTTAGGCGAAGTGGCGATATTGACACCGGCGCTTGAAAAAGGTGATATCGATGTCTATGTAGAGTATACGGGAACAGGGTTGCAATCGGTTTTGGAGGAAAAGTTGGAACAAGATGAAAGCTCCGAAAGTATTCTGGAACGTGTTCGTAAGGGATATGAAGAAAAGTTCGGTGTCACATGGCTGGAACCATTGGGCTTTGAAAATACGTACACTTTAGCTTATAGCAAAGATAAACCTTATAATGCTGAGACCTATTCTGACTTGGTTAAAGCGTCGAAGTCAGAAGACATCGTGTTCGGTGCACCCCATGCTTTTTATGAGCGACCTGGGGATGGTTATGATGCCTTGCTGAAAGTGTATCCATTCGAATTCTCTGGTGAGGAAAGTCTGGATCCAAACGTAATGTACGAAGCGGTTAAACAAGGAGATGTTGATGTCATTACGGCCTTTACGACAGATGGCCGAATTGAACGATTCGATTTAGCCATCACAACAGACGATAAAGGTTTCTTCCCGAAATATGATGCAGCCCCACTTGTTCGTGAGGAAACACTCAAAACGTACCCTGAACTTGAAGATGTGTTAAACGAATTAGCAGGAAAGATTTCTTTGGAAGATATGCAAAAGATGAATGCACGTGTCGATATTGATGGTGAAAAAGCAGAGGATGTAGCACATGACTTCTTGATTGATAAAGGTCTGATCAAGAAATAACTAATTGATGTAAAACAAAAAGCGCAACTCTGCAAGAGCTGTGCTTTTTGATCTTTACATAGTGCTTGGAATAGTTTCTTGTTTTTGTTGAACGAAAGGCCATAATACTTCGGCCCAAACTTTATATCCGCGATCGTTCGGATGAATGCCATCTTTTAACGTAGATGGGAGGGTTATGTTTTTTGAAGACATATGGTAGAGCATAGCACCATGTGTATCAAAATAACGCCATCCCTGCTTTTTGATATAGGCAGCCGTTTCATCAACATAATCTGTAAACTTCAGGCCAAACTGATTAAGTGTTGGTCCAAATTTATTTTCGGTGCATGGATTTGGCGAGAGAAAAACGATGCGAGTTTCCGGTAATGCTTCAGCGTACAATTTGTATAGAGAATCCAATGATTTAAACGTATCATCCAAAGACACATTTTTATTGTGGTTATTAATTACAGATGTCTCAATAAATAAAACATCCGGTTGCTCTTTCAATATGGGAGCAGTCACATGATCTTCGAGTAACCTTACCGAAGTATAGCCTGAGTAGCCATGATTTGAGATGATAAGGTCTTTCAGAGAATGGTTCGTATTTCGAAGATTTGCTTCGATACGTCCACGCCATGTTTTCGATTGATGGGAAGATCCAGATCCGCGTGTGACACTACTGCCAGTAACGGCCATTTTTGCTTGTCCTGAAATCATAGAACGGAAAACCAGATAATCGGCCAATGATTGGTTCGGATTGTATTTTGGATCGTACGTTTTAATGAGTGTTGGATTTGCGCTTACTTGATCCTGCTTTGTATCAGTTCTTGTATAAAAGAAGAGGAGTGAGCCCGCTGCAATCCAAATTAACCACTTCCAGTTGTTCATGCAGTCAACTCCTTATTAGCTTTTATAAATAATGTAATATTCAGTTAACTATACTTCAATAGGAAAATAGATGTATGTAAGGACGATTTATACTGATTTAGACGGTATTGGGTACTTTATGGCATTTTTCTTCATTTTTTCACGAGCCGCTAACATTAAATCTTCACCGATTACATCGGAGAACTGAAGCAAGTAAATGAACACGTCAGCCATTTCATCCACGATGGCTTGTTTGTCGTGAGCAATCGCTTCTTCGCCTGAACGCCATTGAAAGCATTCTAAAAGTTCACTTGCTTCCAATGAAATAGAAATGGCCAGGCTACGTGCATCATGATTGCCTCCCCATCCACGATCGTCTCTAAATTGATTGATTTCATTTATTATCTCTTTCATTCTTATCATCCCCGTTTCAATAATATTTAATGTATTCGTTTATTATAATAAGGCAATTTTAAGCATACTGTTGATATTCCGCAAAACAGCTACTTTCCCTTAGGAAAGACGTTGGTCGACCTGTATTCAGCCAATGTCTTTGTTCTTGCGATTACTCGTCGCAGCGATGCTCCATATTACTTACTGTAGTGGAAGGCGGCGACTCCAGCGGGATTAGCGTGTCCAGGTGAGACCCCGCAGCGCAGCGAGGAGGCTCGCGGACCGCCAGCCTGTTTCTGTTTCTGCATCGCTACGCTAGCTTCGAAACATGGTAGATCGTTGCATCGCTACGCTAGCTTCGAAACATGAAAGTGCGTTGGAACAGAAATCAACAATATAGTTTAACAGCGGCCAGCACAAATGTACGATAAAAAAGAGGATAGCTTAACATAGTTAGTCTATAACAATAGAAAGGGGGATGTACATGAATTTCCAACCTATATCAGCCGACTTTTTTCAGCAATCAACTATTAATCTTGCGAAAAATCTAATCGGACAATACATCGTCCATCAACATCCATCGGGTTTGGTCGTGGCCAAAATAATAGAAACGGAAGCATATATGGGACCTGAAGATCGTGCGGCTCATAGCTTCGGAAATCGTAGAACGAAAAGAACGGAAGTTATGTTTGGTGAAGCTGGCCTTGTTTATACCTATCAAATGCACACACATACATTGATGAATATCGTGAGCGGACCTGTCGGTAAACCCCAGGCTGTGCTATTACGCGCCGGTGAACCTATTGAAGGTCTCGACTTAATGCAACAATTTAGGGGGACAACCCCGATGAAAAATTGGACAAACGGGCCAGGTAAGCTTGCAAAAGCACTGGGAGTGGGCATGGGTTACTATGGCCACCATTGGGCAGAAGAACCTCTATTCATTGCACCTGGGCCGGGTAGTGAAGAAGTGGAAGTGGGTCCGCGTGTTGGCATTCAGAATTCTGGTGAAGCAGTTCACTATCCATATCGTTTTTCAGAAAAAGGACATCCAATGGTTTCAAAATACCGATAAGATGTTTAACGGTATATTTCAGTGGAATAATTAGTATGAACAAACTTTAAGGAGTGAGTTGGAAATGGCGAAAATTGCAACTTTAATCACGAAAATGTTTGAAGACATTGAGTATATGGATCCCGCGAGAGCTTTTAACGAAGCAGGTCATGAGGTATTTACAATTGAAAAAAAAGCAGGGAAAGAAGTGAAAGGCAAACAAGGGGAAGCGATGGTGATGATCGATCACGGCATCGATGATGTTAAACCAGAAGACTTTGATGCACTCTTTATCCCGGGTGGATTTTCACCTGATCTATTACGGGAGGATGAACGGTTTGTAGTATTTTCAAAAGCGTTCATGGATGCAAAAAAACCAGTATTTGCAATCTGCCACGGACCACAGTTACTGATTACAGCAAAAACTTTGGAAGGTCGAGATGCCACGGGCTATAAATCGATTGCTCAAGATATGTTGTACGCGGGAGCAAAATATGTGGATAAAGAAGTTGTGGTTTGCCAAAATCAATTGGTCACAAGCCGACAACCAGATGATATTCCTGCCTTTAACCGAGAGTCCTTGAAATTACTAGAACAAATATAATCGGAAAATGTCTCGCATTAGCGAGCCATTTTTTTATATTATACTAGTAAGGAAGTAAATCTCTTGTTAAAAAGCTTAACATCTACTGGGGTGAACAGGTTTCATCTGAAAAAAAATTACTAGTTCATTCCAATTAGGATACGGTATTTAGAAACGACATGTTCATGAGGTGAAAGGTATGAAGGAAAGTAATGAGTCACACAGGGCAAGAATAAATGAAGTGTTTGACTATTTGCATGCACATCCTGAAGTAAGTTGGAAAGAAGTTGGAACAACTGCTTACTTGAAAAAATTAATTGAACAAGAAGGGTTTACAGTTCAAACATTCGATGAATGCACGGGTCTTGTCGTTGAAGTAGGAGAAGGGGAAACGTGTATAGGGATTCGAGCAGACATGGATGCCCTTTGGCAAGAAGTGAATAGCGTATTCAAAGCAAATCACTCATGCGGTCATGACGCACATATGACAATGGGTGTTGGAACCTTGCTTGCGATGAAAGAAATAGGATTTCCCGAAGGTATTCGTCTAAAGTGGATTTTTCAGCCGGCTGAGGAAAAAGGGCAAGGTGCATTGAAACTATTAAGTCTTGGCGTTTTGGATAATGTTGATTATTTATATGGAGTTCATCTTCGGCCCATTCAGGAAATACCGAACGGGACTGCATCAGCTGCCATCTGTCATGGTGCTGCAGGTCTAATAAGAGGCACTATTCAGGGGGAGGATGCCCATGCGGCAAGACCTCATCTTGGAAAAAATGCCATTGAAGTCGGTGCTGCTATTATTCAGGGCTTGCAAGCAATAAGAATGGATCCACTTATCCCATGTTCCGTAAAAATGACCAAACTACAAGCCGGAAGTGAGACAGGTAATATCATTCCGGGAAAAGCATCCTTCACACTTGATTTACGGGCTCAAACAAATGATGCCATGCGTACACTTCGAACAAAGGTCTGTGAAGTGATTCAAAGTGTGGAATCAATATATCATGTAAAAATCCAATATATTGTCCATGAAGGATTGGTAGCGGCAATCGTGAATGAAGACGCCTATCATTTGATGGCAGAGGCAATCAGCGAAGTAATCGGTGCCGATAATTTACAACCTCGAATTGAAACTCCTGGTGGTGAAGACTTTCATTTTTATTCCTTATATAAACCAAATATAAAAGCTACGATGTTAGGTCTCGGCTGTGATTTGTTCCCAGGACTCCATCACCCGAACATGACATTCAATCACAACTGCTTACATACCGGAATCGCAATACTCACCCAAACCATTTTGAATACAATTAAATCGATTTCTGCAAAATAAGATTGCCTTGGCAATCTTATTTTTTTGTATGGATCTAATCAACGTCGGTATTTATACTTCAGTGTTGTATACATAAGTGAATGCTTATATAATCGTATTATTATACATGGATGAGGAGATGCTTATGGACTATGTAGCACTAGAACAGTATTTAAAAGGCATTGGTGACCAAAATCGGTTAAGAATCTTAACGTATCTCATGCATGAGTCATTATGTATCTGTGAGTTAACGGAACTTCTTGAAATGACGCAACCGGCAATTAGTCAGCATATGCGAAAACTAAAGGCTGCAAGTATTGTGAGTGAAGAAAAGCGTGGTCGTTGGACAATTTGGTCCTTAAACGTTCGTCATCCACAATATCCGGTATTAATACATTTGCTCAGTTTACTACCTGCGCCTGCACGTACGGTAGAAGATTTAATTATAGAAGGCAAAAAAGTCATGTGTGAGGAATAAGTGGAGGAACTAAAATGGATTTATGGTTAGCAAGTATAGTTTTTATCGTGACATTAATTTTTGTCATCTGGCAACCGAAAGGGTTATCGATTGGTTGGTCGGCGATGGCTGGAGCGGCAATCGCACTTCTTGTAGGTGTAGTTAATTTTCAGGACGTCATTGATGTAACAGGATTCGTCTGGAATGCAACACTGACGTTTATAGCGTTGATTATCATTTCATTGATTTTGGATGAAATCGGTTTCTTCGAATGGTCGGCACTTCATATGGCCAGCTTTGCAAATGGAAGTGGCATTCGCATGTTTTTGCTCGTGACTCTACTTGGGGCTACAGTCTCCGCTTTATTTGCGAATGATGGTGCAGCTTTAATCTTGACGCCGATAGTGTTAGCAATGGTACGTGCTCTTGATTTCAAAGAGAAAATGATTTTACCATTCATCATGGCTTCTGGATTTATTGCGGATACCACATCCTTGCCATTTGTCATCAGTAACTTGGTGAACATCGTTTCAGCTGATTTCTTTGGCATTGGCTTTATCGAATATGCGTCACGGATGTTAGTACCAAACTTATTCAGTGTAGCGGCAAGCATGCTCGTCCTGTATTTGTTCTTTGGTAAATCAATTCCCAAACACTTTGACGAAAAAATGTTAAAAGAACCAAAGGAAGCATTGAAAGATATCCGGATGTTCCATATTTCGTGGTACGTACTGAGTGTATTACTAGTTGGATATTTCTTGAGTGAATCATTGAATATTCCCGTTTCCTTTATTGCCGCTGCAGTAGCATTGATTTTCTTATGCATTGCTCGCAAAAGCAAAGCCGTTCACACACGGAATGTCATCAAAGGGGCTCCGTGGGCTATCGTGTTCTTCTCGATTGGTATGTATGTTGTTGTATATGGTCTTCGCAATGTAGGCTTAACATCAGTGTTGACTGATTTAATCGAATGGACAACCAGTCATGGCCTATATACAGCAACGATTGGTATGGGCTTCATAGCGGCAATTCTATCAGCAATCATGAACAATATGCCGACGGTCATGATTGATGCAATTGCCATTGCCGATACGAATACATCCGGCGTGATGAGGGAAGCGCTGATGTATGCAAATGTCATCGGGTCTGATTTAGGGCCGAAAATGACGCCAATCGGTTCTCTCGCAACGTTATTATGGTTGCATGTCTTAAATCAAAAAGGTGTAAAAATCTCTTGGAGCTATTATTTTAAAGTAGGGGTATTATTAACCGTTCCTACACTATTCATTACTTTAACAGGACTGTATATATGGTTGACGATAATTCACTAAAAAGGATGAGACTGATGGAAAAGAAAATTTTTTACTTTTTATGTACAGGCAATTCATGTCGTTCACAGATGGCAGAAGCTTTTGGTCATATGTACTTAGGTGACAAGTTTGAAGTTTATTCTGCTGGCATCGAAGCTCACGGTCTTAATCCGAATGCGATTAAAGCAATGGATGAAATCGGGATCGATATTCGCAACCAAACATCAGATGTTATCGACCCAAAACTTTTGAACAAAGCAGATTTCCTGGTTACTCTATGTGGTGACGCTAATGACAAATGTCCCGTGACTCCACCTCATGTGACTCGTTGGCACTGGGGCTTTGACGATCCTGCCCGAGCTAAAGGAACTGAAGATGAGAAATGGGTGGTATTCCAACTCGTGCGTGACGAAATTGGAGCACGTATCAAACAATTCTCTAACACAGGAAAATAAACCAAAAGAGACATCGTGGGATCCTCCACGATGTCTCTTTTAAAAATTTTTACCCATATAAAACTCGTTTACGTAACTTCCATCAATGAGTAATGAGTTAGGACGGTTGCCTTCAATGCTATAACCCATTTTTTTATATAGTCCCATGGCACGTTCGTTTTTCTCCACGACTGTCAGTTCCAAGCGGGTTATCCCAACTTCATGTGCCCAAGTCTCTGCTTTTTTCATTAATGATGTCCCCACATTTTGACCATAATACGCTTGTCGTACACCGATTACTAGCGAAGCGCGATGATGCGCCCGGGGTGCCGGACCAGCAATCAATGCAACGAAACCAGCGAATTCGCCATTTAGAATGCCAACAAACATCCCGGAGTTTGCGGATTTTTTCCACTCACCGATACGTTTGCGAATGGACTGGACGGTCATTTTCCGTTCATCTTTTCCAAATAACATAAAATTCGATTCTGCATCAATATCTTGATACAGACGAATGATTGCACGTGCATCGTCCAAGTCTACGGGACGTATAATCATAATATTTTCGGGTTTATTTGAAGAAGAAGGATCGTAATCGAATGCTTCGGTTACTTTAACAAAAGTTACGGCTCTACCTAAGTCAATGCGTTTTACTGTATAATCTGAGTCAATCCACGCCAAGAAATGAGATGCAGGAGGTTTCGTCTTTTTCCACCAGCTACTATTTAAATAAGCTGCGTTTGGCAATTGTTGACCGACAATATTTTCGATTGCTGTATATGTAAGGGTGACTTCATTTTGTTTAGCCTCTTCAAAAAAAGTTGCTAGTGGAATATACTTCTTCTCCAGTTTCTTTACCATTATTGACCTCTTTTCTGTATCAAAAGAAATGTGTTTAGATTAGTATAATAATATCATTTTCATCTAATGTAATCACTACTAAATTCATACTATATTCATACTATATCACTAAAAAAATAAAATATCGCCTATAAAATGTAAAAAAATATTGAAATTTATAATATCCCTGTTTTTAAACAGTATCTAAAGTCCTAAGGAGTGAGTGATATAAATGATTAGAAAATTGATTGAAGCCGATCGTCAAATAACGATGGATTTCGTAGGTCAAAAACCTGCAGAGAATGTTTTTATTATTGGGGATATTGAAGGGCATGGATTCCATTCAAACATTCAGACGCTTTGGGGTGACTTTAATGAAAAAGGGGATCTAAGAGGCGTTTTATTAAAATACGATCAAAACTTTATTGTGTATGCACCAGCTGCTTTCGATGCAGAAGGATTTGCCAATATTATTAATAAAGATTTATCCTTCAGCTATTTATCGGGAATTGAAGAAATGGTGAATCAATTAGCGCCTTACATAAAAACTCAACCTAAAAAACCTCGCGTTCTCTATTATGCAAAATGTGAGACGGTAGAACACCTGCCTGCAATTCCTGCTGACGTCAACTTGGAAAAAGCTCAAGCGGATGATGCCCGTGCAATCATCGCGCAAATGAAAGCAATCCCAGAGTTTTCAGAAGGCAATTACAGCGTTGAGAATAAACGAGAATCACTGGAAAAAGGTCTGGCCCGTGCATACTTAATCAAAAATAATGGAGTCATTGTAAGTTCAGCTTCAAGTACAGCTGAAAATAGTCAGTCTGCCATGATTGTAGGGGTAGGGACATTGCCTGACTATCAGAAGAAAGGGCTCGCAACTTACTGTATGTCCAAGCTTTGTAGAGAGCTGCTAGAAGAAAATAAAATGTTGTGTCTGTTTTATGACAACCCCGCTGCAGGTGCAATCTATAAGCGAATTGGCTTCGTTGATATCGGAAAATGGTGCATGTGGACATATTAAAATACACGAATCTGTTGAATGGGAGAAGTGTACGATGGTTTAATAGAGGAAAGAGATTGCTAGAGGAGTTTGAATGCAGTGCTTCACTATAAAACATACATCGTTTCTTCTGATGCACCGTGGGTGTCATTTGTTCACGGCGCAGGAGGAAGTTCTTCCATATGGTATAAACAAATACGGGAATTCAGAAAAGAACACAACATCTTATTAATTGATCTTAGGGGTCATGGTAAATCAGCTCGCGGCCGTTGGAAAAAAGGCGATTCATTTGCCCATATTGCCGAAGAAGTGAAAGATGTTCTTGATGAATTGAATATTGAACAAACACATGTGATTGGCATGTCACTTGGGACAATCGTTGCCCAAACAATGGCTGAACGTTTCCCTGAGAGAATCTCATCGCTGATTTTAGGAGGGGCCGTTATCCGCCTAGATATCCGAACTAAGCTTTTACTTTGGACCGGACGTGTGACGAAGCGCTTCATCCCATATATGCTGTTGTATAAATTGTTTGCCTGGATTATCATGCCAAAGAAAAGACATGAAGAATCCCGACTCGTTTTCGTTAACCAAGCAAAAAAGATGTGTCAAAAAGAATTTATCAAATGGTTTTCGTTAACCAAGCTGATCAATCCCTATTTAACAAGGCTTCAAATGAAAACGAATGCCATTCCGACTCTATTTTTAATGGGGGAAGAAGATTACTTGTTTATACCGCCGGTTGAAGAATTGGTGAGACGGAATGATGAATTTAAACTAATTAAGATTAAAGATTCTGGTCATGTCTGCAATATCGATCAACCGGAAAGATTCAATGAACTGTCCATTGATTTCATTTCTGCTATACAAAAAAACAAAGCTATCACCGCAGTTTGGTGATAGCTTTGTTTTTTTGGTTCTGTTTAACGGTATATTATCGTACATTTGCTCTTGCCGCACGTTCCGCATGAGCCAACAAGTATGATAACCACATACTTGTGGGGCGTCTGCGGAAAGGGCACAGATTCCTTCTTTTATTAAAATCAACCGTAAAAGTTAAACATTGCCTTTTGTTTTATGCGTGAGCTGGTTCCATAGTAACTGCCGGCCCGAAAAATTCGAAGTGTACATTTTCTTCAGAGAAGCCTAACTCATAAAGGCTATTCACGACTGCTTTCATGAATGGTACTGGACCGCAAACGTAAATATCACTCTTTGCAAGTACATTTTCCGCTAAGAACTCTTTTGTGATGAGTTGATTATTATCGGAATACTGTGTGGCATAAGTCGTATCTTCCATCACGGATAGTAATGTATGAACTTCCTTGTCAAATGCATGTAATGACATATTTCTCGCTCCATGTAGGAAAGAAACAGGACGACTTGGTGAGTTTTTTGAAATCGTCTGCAACATACTCATCATTGGCGTAATGCCTACTCCACCACTGATTAAAGTGACAGGTTGTGAGCTATCGACGTTTAAATAGAAATCCCCCGCCGGAGCACTTACTTCAATTTGATCTCCGATTTCAACAGTGTTGTGCAGGTAACAAGATACTTTACCATTTGGATTCATTTCACTTTCCTTTTTCACGGAAATACGGAATGTTTCATTCCCTGGTGCTTGTGACAGACTGTATTGACGATTAAACATATATGTTTCACCCGGAATGGATAAACGCACCGTAATGTATTGACCAGGTTGGTACGTAGTGACAGCTGAACCGTCAGCCGGTTTTAAATAGAAGGAAGTAATAATATCGCTTTCTTTTACTTTATCTACGATGACAAAATCTTTGAACTCATTCCAACCATTGGATTGTGTAGCCGCTTCTACATACATTTCATTTTCGACTTGAATGAATACATCTGCAATAACGCCGTAAGCTTCTCCCCAAGCATTAATGATGTCGTCAGTCGCTGCATCACCCAACACTTCTTTAATTGCACCTAATAGATGTGCTCCTACAATCGGATAGTGTTCCGCTTTTACACCTAGTGAACGGTGTTTATGTGCAATTTGTTTGACTGCCGGAAGAAGGACAGCTAAATTGTCGATATGTTGTGCCGCTGCATAAACAGTATTGGCAAGAGCTGTTTGTTGGCGTCCTTGTTTTTGATTGGCATGATTAAATATGTTCAGCAACTCTGGATGTGCAGAGAATAAATTTTTGTAAAAAACAGTGGTAATATTCTGACCGTGCTCAGCTAGAACTGGGACAGTTGATTTTACGATAGCGATTGTTTGAGAAGATAACATGTTTGTTTCCTACCCTTCATCATTTGATACTTTCACCATACGCCTGCCTGTTTCTTAAAGCAATATATAAAATACATCTTTAATATTTCAGACACATTTCTTTCACGGAAAAGACATAATAGCTATAATGATGTAGGAAGAAAGAGCGGTGAAATAATGCGAATGACAATGTATACCGATTTTTCCCTCCGCGTCTTGATGTATGTGGGGGCGAAAGGAAAATCGGAACTATCGACCATACAGGAAATTTCAACTGCCTATGGAATATCAAAAAATCATTTAATGAAAGTCACATATGAGTTAGGAAAACACGGATATATAGAAACAATCCGGGGGCGGGGAGGCGGAATACGTCTGGCTCTCCATCCTGAATCCATAAATATTGGAAAAGTCGTAAGAAAAACAGAAGACGATTTTTATTTAGTAGAATGTTTCAACTGTGCAACAAACCAATGTATCATCACCCCCGTTTGCAAATTGAGAAGAGTATTGCGTGAAGCAATGGTGGCGTACCTAGCTGTTTTGGATGGCTACACCTTGCAAGATTTACTAGTCAATAAAGAAGAGATTGGAGCCATTTTGTTTACGAAATAGGTATGATAAAATAAAAAACGTGAAGTTTGAATTATTGGAGGATACACATGGAAAAGGTATATGTACTAGGACATAAAAACCCAGATACAGATTCAATTTGCTCGGCGATCGTTTACGCTCATTTGAAGCGTGAATTAGGCATGGACGCAGTAGCGGTCCGTCTTGGCGATGTACAAAATGAAACTGCATTTGCTTTGGACAAGTTTGGTTTTGAAGCACCGCTTTTAATTGAGAAAGCATCACCAGATGTAAAACAAGTCATTTTAGTCGATCATAACGAAAAACAACAAAGTGTAGATGATATTGATGATGTTCAAGTAATCGAAGTTGTTGATCATCACCGTATTGCGAACTTTGAAACAGCAGACCCATTGTATTTCCGTGCAGAACCGGTTGGATGTACAGCTACGATTTTAAATAAACTGTTTAAAGAAAATGGTGTGGAAATTCCACCAAACATTGCGGGCATGATGCTATCAGCAATCATTTCAGATTCATTGCTATTTAAATCACCAACTTGTACCGTTCAAGATATTGCGGCAGCAAAAGAACTTGAAGTACTTGCAGGCGTAAATGCAGAAGAGTACGGTTTGGCGATGTTGAAGGCTGGAGCAGATTTAAGCGACAAGACACTTGAAGATTTACTTACACTCGATGCAAAAGAATTCGGTATGGGTAAATACAAAGTAGAAATCGCACAAGTAAATGCAGTTGATGTCAATGATGTAATGAGCCGCCAAGCAGAATTGGAAGATTTAATTTACCGTAAAATTGCTGAAAAAGAACTTAACTTGTTCTTCTTCGTTGTCACAGATATTTTAAACAACGATTCAGTTGCCTTGGCTTTAGGAGCACAAGCTGAAAAAGCAGAAAAAGCTTTTGGCGTTCCCTTCATCAATAACGTTGCTCTATTAAAAGGTGTTGTATCACGTAAAAAACAAGTTGTTCCTGTATTAACAGAAGCATTAAGTGAATAAGAAAAGTATAAAAGCCGATTCCTTAAGGGAATCGGCTTTTAAATTGCGAGAAAGATAAATGGTTGTTCAGTCTGACTCTTGGGCAAGAACGTCAGAAAACTATCCATGCGTTGACTCTGTAGTCATACTAAAGTTCCAGAAGATGACGTAAATATCGATTCGGTTCTTTCAGGAAATCTGCTGTCAAACGAACATGCTCCACTTCATTAAAAGTTGTGGGTGTCAGTTCATTTTCGTTAATTTCGAGTATTGTGGCCCCTGGATACGCCATGACAATTGGAGAATGTGTTGAAATAAGGAACTGGGCACCATCTTTCACCATGTCATGTAATAAGGCTAGGAATGTAAGTTGTTTATTTGGCGATAAAGGTGCTTCAGGCTCATCCAAAATATAAAAGCCATTAGGTTTGAATCTTGCTTGGAACAAATCAAGAAAACTTTCTCCGTGCGACCTTTTATCCAGACCCTGACCATATAAGTGGCGAAGCTCAGAATATGTACGTGCGTAGGGCAATACTTCAAGGCTATGAGGATTCCGTTTTTTAATTTCTTGGATGGCAATTCGCGCTTCTTCCCGCATATTGGCGAGCTCTCTTGTATAGGTAATGAAATCGGATGCCCTGAAGAAAAAACCATTGCGGGTTCGTACGGACCAAATCAATTTGAGCTCATCAGCCAGTTCATAAGCGTGTGAAAACGACTTATCTTGCTCCATATATTCACCGCTAATCAGGATGCTATCACTTGCTGCCGCAATACCTTCAAGCAACGTTGTTTTCCCGGAGCCGTTATCACCTGCAAGTATGGTAACGGGATGGGTGAACTTGAGGGATTCAAATGCCTCGATAAGAGGAAGGTTGAATGGGTATTGATCTTGTACCGTACGACGTTTTCGAACAATTTCCCGTAAAATCATGGTCAAAAACACTCCTTTAAGAAACACTTTAGCACATTAACAAAAAGAACCGCACCATAAGTTCGGGCGAGCAGAAAAATTGCAGTGCCTATCCAAACGCACTACAATAACCATGAGGTGAATGGAATGAAAATTGAAGTATGGTCGGACTATGTATGTCCATTCTGTTATATAGGAAAGCGTCGGATGGAAGAAGCAATCGCTACTACCGGGTTGGCTCACAATATCGATGTTCAATTCAAAGCGTATGAACTGGATCCAAATTCGCCAGCGATCTCGGACAAGTCGACATATGAAATGCTTGCCGAGAAGTATCAGACGACTCCTGAAGCGGCGAAACAAATGACAGCTTCGGTTAGTCAACAAGCACAAACGGTAGGCTTGACATATGATTTTGATCGTATTAATGAAGCCAATACGTTCGATGCTCATCGTTTGGCGAAATGGGCGGAGGCACAAGGCAAACCGGCTGAAGTAAGCGAACGTTTGCTTAAAGCATACTTCATTGAAGCACAAGAAATCGGCCGACATGAAGTACTGTTAAATTTAGCAGAGGAGATCGGCTTAGATCGTAAGCAAGCTGCTGAAATATTATCCTCGAATGCATACGAGGCTGAAGTGAATCAAGATATCCAGGAAGGTATGTCCCTTGGTGTGCAAGGCGTGCCGTTTTTCGTCATCAACCGAAAATATGCAATTTCCGGAGCTCAACCTACTGAAGCATTTGCCGAAGCGTTAAGAAAAGTAGCAGAAGAAGAAGGTATTTCTACCAAGCTTCAACAATTGGGACAAGACAATGTGGGCATATGCAAAGATGACAATTGTGAAATCTGAAAAATGGAGAGCAGAGTTTTTGACTTCTCTAATGCTCTCCTTTAAAATTGCATCATATCTCGAATTAAAGATAAATAATTTTAAGATATATAACTTTCTAATAAAAGGAGATCTTCCATATGAATGTTTTAGTAGTAAAAGCAAATAACCGTCCTTCTACAGAAGGCGTTTCAAGTAAAATGCACGATGTATTTTTAAATGAAGTGACTAATGCAAAAGAATTGAACATCAACACATTTGATGTATTTAAGGAAGATATGCCTTATTTCGGTCAGGATTTCTTTGATGCGATGGCAAAATCAGCTCAAGCTGAACCGTTGAACGATCTTGAACAACGTATTTTGACTGCAGCAAATAAAGCAATGGATGCTTTTTTGGATGCGGATGTTGTGGTATTCGCATTCCCACTATGGAATAAAACGATTCCAGCTCCATTACAAACGTTCATTGATTACATTTACCGTGCGGGTGTAACATTCAGCTTTAGTGAAAATGGACCAGTTGGTTTAGTACCGCATAAAAAAGTCATTATTTTAAATGCACGTGGTGGTGTTTACTCGACACCAGAAATGGCACCATCTGAAATGAGCGTCAACTATGTGCGTATGATCATGAATTTCTTCGGTATTACTAATATTGAAGAAGTCATTATTGAAGGGCACAATCAATATCCAGACCGTGCAGAACAAATTATTGCAGATGGAATGGCTGAAGTGAAAGCTGTGGCAACTCGTTTGGCGACAGTAACAGTTTAACATGCAAAAAGGATTGGGCACATTGTGTCCAATCCTTTTCTTTTTACTCTTCTTTTTTCTTTCGCTCAAACCCTTTAAACCGCGATCCTTGAAAAGTGAGCATCCCCAAGTCTTCTTCGGCTAGTAACCCAAACTGGGAGCCATCAACGCCCAGTTCCATTCGATCTCCACTTTGTACTTGAAACGTCACGTAATACCACGTGCTTGCAGACGAATCTCCATGACCGCCGGAAGTTTCAGTGCGTTTCGTTACGACTTCAGCTGGTACGGTCAATACAGGTGATTGATTGTTTTTCGACCATTGAGATATTCCTTTGATTATGACAAAAATAAAAGTCCCGATTACTAAAGTGAAAATGAGAATGAAAAATGTAAAGAAAATGCCTGTTCCGAGTCCAGAAAACATAAATGAATCCATAATTTACAAACCCCCTGTAGTAAATGATACGTATTACGAGTAAAATAGTTTCAATATTACAAAGAGGGTGACAACCATGATTCGCTATCCAAATGCTCTTCAACCAGGACAGACTATAGGATTCACTGCTCCTTCCTCCGGCGTTGAAGAAATACTTCACCACTTGATTCATCAGAGCCAGAAACAGTTTGAAAATCGAGGCTATAATATAGAAATCGGAGAAACGGTGTGGACACAGCATAAAGCCGCTTCAGCAACGAAAGAAAAGCGAGCGAAAGAACTGAATGCGATGCTTCAAAACAAAGATATCCACGCAATTATCCCTCCATGGGGAGGGGAAATCCTACAGGAGATTTTGCCGCTTATTGAGTGGGAGCAAGCACAACCAAAATGGATTCTTGGCTATTCGGATACAAGTACTCTGTAGTTCGCATTGACATTGAAAACGGGTATTGCAACCGCACACGGAACGAACTTCGTCGACGTGAGAAGTGACGAATGGGATCCAACTACGAGTAGATTTTTGGATGTCCTATCTGCTGAAGAAGGAGCAATCATCCATCAAGCTTCTTCTCTCAACTATCAATCTGAATGGTCTCATGATAGACAACCAAAACCGTACGTTTTTAATCTTGATACTGAGACGAAGTGGGAAACAGTTTACAATCGGCCGGTAGAAATGAAAGGCCGCCTTCTCGGTGGTTGCATGGATACCATTCGCCATTTAATCGGTACACCTTACGGAGACGTGAAAACGTTCCAGCAAACATACTTGGCAAATGAACCAATCGTGTGGTTCCTTGAGAACTGTGATATGTCCGCAACAGATTTCCACCGTACGCTAATGCAAATGCAGCAAACGGATTGGTTTGATTATGCATCCGGAATCGTTTTTGGACGCACACCAGCAGGTCAGGAGGTTGGGGGATTCACCACGCTTGATGCAATGGAAAGGTTGGCAGAATCGACAAACTTACCTATTATCTATAATGCTGATATCGGTCATGTGCCGCCGCAGATGACTTTCGTCAATGGAGCGTATGCAGTGATTAAAGCTTCAGACGGTAAAGGTGAAGTGACCATGACATTGAAAAAATAACAAAAAGCTGTTCTTCCCTGAAATAGAGAAGAACAGCTTTTCTTATGATAATCCTTGGCCTAGTATGAAACTCCACCGGCAATAGCTTGCAGAATAAAGACACCAAATAACAAGGTAATTAAACGCCAATCGAAAATAGCTGTAGTAAGAGAGTCGACTAAGTTTTTTGTAACTAAGGGAATGACTAATCCGGTTATCGTTTCAGCCAAGGCCAAAATAACCGCGAAAATAGTTATGCCTATAGGCCATTTGAGTGAACGAATCAATTGGAAAAATTGTGTGGATGATGAACTTTCAATCTTCAAAGTGTATGTCGTCCCTTCGTATCATTAAAATTAGTTAGTAATACCCAATTTTAATACTAATCTATCAGAGAAACATTGACTATCTTCCGACATTAATCGACAATAATGTAGGAGATGAATATTGCATACATTTGGAATTTATATACAACATTTGGGAAACGAATGGATTGGGATAGATATGGGAGGTGACAATGTGTCAAATAGACAAGTACAAGCTTATTTTTTGTTGGTTATCATTTTATTGACAGTTGTTACCTTAACTATTTTTAATTATAAATCTTCAAAAGAGTTTGTCCAAGAAACTGTAAAAAAAGAAAATCGTTTATTACTTGATAACTTTACAGATGAAACAAATAAGTTCTCAAATGAACGTGTAGCCGAGCTTGAGTTGATAGCTGATTACATAGCGTTACTTAAAACAGAAGAAGACATCGTTCAGTTTCTGAAGAATCAGCGTGAAAAAATGCCGTTTTTTTCTTCACTAGGTTTCATAACTCCTGAAGGGGAAGTGTTGGCGGGAGATGGTTCTCGTTTTAAAGTGAATCAACAAGAATCTTTTGATCGTGCTTTGCAGGGGGAGCTGGTCTTTAGTGAATTATTTCCTTACTATCAAGATTCCACACAGTTGGTAAGTGCAGTCCGAATTCCTGTATTCCAAGACGGCAATATCATTGGCGTACTCTCTGGAGTATTCAATATGGGCAATCTAGTTGGTGCGATCGCATCAGATTCAAACTTACCGGGGACATTATTTTTATTTAGAGAGAATCAAGTGATTTTCTCTAATTCCAATCATGATTTTGAAACAGCTGTACCTAATGGATCTCAAGTCCTGTCCCAAATCAACGCAACGGGACAAGGGACCATCATAATAGACGAGAATAAAGCACATTATGTTATGTATCAGCATACTAGTGGCGGTTGGACATTTGTAGTTGACTCCTATAAAGAGAAGACTGTTCAGCAAATTTCGTCCATTTTTTGGCGTAATACGATGATTGTAGTATTAGCAATTATCTTTCTTTGTAGCATTCTCTATTATTTGAAACGTAATGAACAACGTGAAGAAAACATGTTGAAACGTGATTTATTAACGAATTTGCCAAATCGGGTAGTGTTAGAAGAACGTTTAAAAAAAGGATTGAACCCACAGAATTTTAAAAGGTTCACCTTGTACTTTATCAATTTAGATCGATTTAAAGATATAAATGAACGAAATGGCTATCAGTTGGGTGATAGAGTGCTATTTGAGACAAGTCGAAAAATCCAGGCATTTGCCGGCAAGAATGAGTTGTACAGAGTTGGCGGAGACGAATTTGTTCTGCTTGTACCCGCTCATTCGGAAGAAGAATTACGAACCAGGGGACTTGAACTAGTAAAATTAATGGAAGTGCCCATCGAATTATCTTCAACGGAAAGTATGTGGGTAACATTCAGTGTCGGGATTCGTAAGTCTCAATTAGGTGACTGGCCAGATCTAATGATGCAAGATTCAACATTTGCAGTACAAGAAGCAAAAAAACAAGGCGGAAACCGTTTTGTCTTCTTCTCTCAGGAACTTGCCAATCAAAATGAGCGTGTTCGTTTGATTGCTAACAATGTGGTTCATGCGTTAGCCAACAATGAATTTTTCATGGTCTATCAGCCGGTTTATGATTTATCTACGAAAAACATAACGAGCTATGAAGCTTTGTTGAGGTGGAAGTCTCCAACTATTGGACAAGTGTCCCCTGTGGAATTCATTCCTTTATTGGAAGAAAGCGATTTGATTATTCCTGTAGGAAAATGGATTTTGCGCCAAGTGACGGCACAACTGAATCGTTGGGAAGCGGAAGGACACGAAGATTTTCAAGTGGCTGTCAATATCTCCGTCAGGCAAATGATGCATCCCGATTTTTTACATGATGTAAAATCCATTATTCACGAAGCTAACATATCTGCACAGCGATTAATTTTTGAAATTACGGAAACCGTGGCAGTACAAAATAGTGAACTAGCCAATCAAATTTTGACCGAGTTAAACAATTTAGGTGTCAAAACAGCACTGGATGATTTTGGAACCGGCTATTCTTCTTTATCAATATTAAAAATCTTACCTATCCAACAACTAAAAGTAGACCGATCCTTTATCGTGAAAATGGAACTAGAAGAAGACAAATCACTGGTGATTTTACAAGGGATTTTGGACATTGCTCGAAATCTTGGGATGACTACCGTTATGGAGGGTGTAGAAACACTCGAACAGCTCGATTTATTGAAAAATATGGGTGCTCAAAAAATCCAAGGTTTTCTAATCAGCCAAGCCGTAGTGGCGGAGCTTGCAATTGAATTGCGAAAACAAACATGGCTGCATTAAAAAAGGAACTTCTCTCGAATGAAGAGAAGTTCCTTTTGCATTCTTTTGAATTAGAATTTTTCTACGTTATCTCATGTCTAGTTCCAAGCGCAAACTCGCACAAAGAAGGCTTTCAAATCAACCTTCCAGAGCCGGCGTCGAGTTAGAGTGGTGCTTTTCATCTTCAATTAAGCAGGATTTGCTTCAAGTTCTACAGTGATTTTAATGTCTTTTCCTACTAATACACCGCCAGTTTCAAGCGCTTGGTTCCATGTCAAACCAAAATCTTCACGGTTGATTTTCGTTTCAGCTGTGAATCCAACTACTTCTTGGCCCCATGGGTTTGTGCCTTTACCCTCGTATTCAGCTTCAAAGACAACCGGTTTCGTGATGTCTTTAATCGTTAAATCTCCAGCAATTTCATATTCGTCGCCATTTTTCGAGATATTGTTAGCCACAAATTTGATTTCCGGAAACTCTTCAGCATTGAAAAAATCACCTGAACGAAGGTGATTGTCACGATCTTCGTTACCTGTATTAATACTTGCCACATTGATATTGAATGCAATATTTGCATTAGTTAAATCTGCTTCATTCGCTACTACAGTTGCACCGAAATCACCGAAATTTCCACGTACTTTTGATACCATCATATGTTTTACAGAAAATCCAATACTTGAGTGAGCTGCGTCGACATTCCAATTTTTCATTTTTTATTCCTCCATGTTGTTTTTTGTTTTCTATAAACTACTATATGCAGGTGATATCTCGATGTCAATAGTTCTTAATTAAAATATCTCGAATTAAAGATAATTATTTTTTTTAATAAACGACAATATTTATCCCTCTAAAATCAAGTTGTTAAAAGTAACCTGCTATTAAAAGGTAATTAAATTACTGTATGGTTTACGTGGGTTTTTATTTACGTTATAATGACTAACTATAGAGGTGATTTCAATGAAAGAAACTACATTATGCCCACGTTTATCAAAAGCGATGGAACTCATCGGGAAAAGATGGACTGGCTTGATTTTATATCAATTATTAGAAGGTCCTCAKCGATTCAACGAAATTGAATCAGCTTTGCCGGTTAGCGGACGTCTTCTTTCCGAACGCTTGAAAGAACTTGAAAAAGAAGGATTAGTTAAGAGACATGTTTTTGCCGAAGTACCTGTGAAAGTTGAATATTCTTTGACAGATAAAGGAAAAGGGCTGAAAGATGCAATTGCCAACATCGAACAGTGGTCAAAAGTATGGTTATCTTAAAATTACTTGTCAAATAGATCGCCAATACGCATACTATGTAATGGAAAGAGTTAAGGGAAAGGATTTGGCTTTTCATGACTAAACAGCGTTGGTTTGACGATTTAACAGAAAAAATTTCACACGAATGTGTAAAAATAGATGAACCACTTTACTTGCACACGATGACAAAAATGGGTGGCCGGGCCGATTTATTTGTATCTCCGACTACCGAAGAAGAAGCAATTTTTGTTGTGTCATATTCCCATCAACAACAGATACCCATGCTTTTGCTAGGGAATGGATCCAATATGGTGGTCCGAGATGGTGGAGTACGTGGAATTGTCTTGAATTTGTCTAAGTTAAATGAAATAAAAATTGATGGTACGCGTGTATATGCTCAAAGCGGTGCTGATATCATTGATGTATCTAAAGCGGCAGCAAAAGAAACCTTATCAGGTCTCGAATTTGCGTGTGGTATCCCAGGTTCAGTCGGTGGTGCAATGGCCATGAATGCGGGCGCATACGGTGGAGAGATAAAAGATGTTATTTTCCAGTGTACTGTATTGACTCATGAAGGGGAAAAGCTGGTCTTATCGAAAGATGAGCTTGAGTTGGATTATCGCATGAGTGTGATTACGAAAAAAGGCTATTATGTATTATCTGCAGAATTTGACTTAGTTAGTGGAGATCAACTGACCATTGATGCGAAAATAGCGGATTTGACACATTTACGTGAATCTAAACAACCTTTGGAATATCCTTCAGCAGGAAGTGTGTTTAAACGTCCTCCAGGTTATTTCGCTGGGAAACTTATTCAGGATTGCGAGTTGCAAGGCAAAGGATTTGGTGGAGCTGAAGTGTCGACGAAACATGCAGGCTTTATTGTAAATAAAAACAATGCCACTGCTACTGACTATATCCAAACAATTGAAATGGTCAAAGAGAAAGTAAAAGAACAATTCGGTATCGAATTAGATCTTGAAGTGAAAATTGTAGGCGAAAATGAATAAATGAAGAAGCCTCTAATTCCATTGGGATTAGAGGCTTCTTTCATTCCGTTAAACTAAAGAGACAATCTGTGCGAAGAATTATTGAAATACTACAAGTGGAATGGACTGTGACAGGTCATGTCCACTTGTTTTTATTTGAAAGGACTTTTTTGGTCTCAGTCGAAATAATATAGTAAGAAAGTATCAGGGGGAGAAAGAAGTGAAGAGGAAGAGAAAGATAGGAAAGTGGATTGCTTGGATTGTCGGCGGCATAGCACTGATTCTTTTAGCCGTAGTCATTTTTTTGAATGCCTACCTCAGTAAATCTGAACCGCAAATTGAAGGGAACATGGCAGTGGATGTACTGGACAAGGAAGTAACGGTTACCCGTGATGAACAAGGGGTACCTCATATCAGCGCGAAAAGTGATGCGGATTTATATCGGGCCCAAGGATTCGTGCAAGCACAGGATCGCATGTTTCAAATGGATTTAGCGCGACGGCAAGCTAGCGGTCGTTTATCCGAAGTGGTGGGTGCAACAGCGGTAACAACAGACCAGTTCTTCCGTACGTTCAGTTTGAGAGAAGCTGCAAAAGATTCTTGGGCTGGATATGACGAAGACGCAAAGCAAGTGCTCTCTTGGTATGCAGAGGGCGTGARTGCGTACATGGAACAGGCGAGCGAGCAAGGCAAACTGTCATTTGAGTTTAAATTACTGGGATATGAGCCTGAGTCTTGGACAGAAGTAGATTCTTTAACAATCGGAAAATTCATGGCGTATGATCTTGGCGGAAATTGGTCGAGTTTAGCTGTTCGCCACTGGGCACTGGGGAACTATCCTGAAGATAAAGCTCGTGAGTTATTCATTACATATCCAGAAGATAAACCGGCGATTATTGCAGCAAATTTAGAGAACCAAGTAACAGTTGCAGGTCAATTTGACCCTACTGTTATTCCTAACGAATTCAATGGTAGCAATAACTGGGTGGTTTCCGGTGATAAAACAAAGTCGGGCCTTCCATTGCTTGCGGACGATCCGCATTTAGGATTAAGCACGCCGTCCATTTGGTATCAGATGCATCTCCAGTCACCAGAGCAAAATGTAAGCGGTGTCATCTTTGCGGGAATACCAGGCATTATTTTGGGACATAACGACGAAATCGCTTGGGGTGTAACGAACGTTGGCCCTGACGTTCAAGATCTTTATATCGAAACACCAAATCCTGAGAACCCAACACAATTCAAATATGAAGGAAAATGGGAACAGGCTGAAGTTCGTAACGAACCGATTAAAGTGAAAGATGGTGAAACGGTTGACTTCGAAGTTGTCGTTACCCGCCATGGCCCAATTGTTTCAAATGTCATGTTTGATGAAGAAGAACCAACGGCGCAGTTCTCCATGCAATGGACAGCACTGGAGCCCACGCGGGAACTACAAGCCGTGCTGAATATGAACAAGGCTTCTAATTGGGATGAGTTCGAAACGGCATTGGAGGATTTTCATGCTCCCGCACAAAACTTTGTTTTTGCAGGAAAAGATGGAACCATTGCGTACAAAGCGAATGGTCGTATTCCGATTAGAAAATCGGGGGATGCCCAGTTGCCAGTACCAGGTGATTCCGAGGAATACGGGTGGCAAGGGTACGTTCCGTATGATGAACTACCGACTGTTGTGAATCCTGATGAAGGGTATATCGCAACTGCAAATAATCAAGTGGTAGACAATTCGTATCCTTATCACATTACCGACTTTTGGGCTCAATCCTACCGCTATGAACGGATTGCGGAAGTATTGGAAGAAGGCGATGATTTCACGAAGGAAGATATGATGGCACTTCAAATGGATCAACATAATCTACAGGCACGAGAGTTCTTAAAAGAGATGGTTGCATCCGTTGAAAATATGGATAAAGAAAATAAATATGATGATATAACGGATATGTTAAAAAAATGGGATCAAGTGGACTCAGTTGATGCTGCTGCACCTCTCGTTTTCCATAAATGGATCAAACAGTTGCCTGCCWCTCTATTCAAGGATCAAATGCCAAAAGATATTTACGATTTATTGGCAGGGAAAGGCAATATTACGGATGCCATGATGCGTGAAAGTTTCCAAAATCAAGAAGGGGCATGGGTGAAGGAGCAAGGAGGGGTGGATAAGTGGATGATGGATTCATTTGAAACGGCCGTCACTTCTATTACGGAGGAGTTTGGCAAAAACTCGGATGACTGGAAGTGGGGAGATTACCACCAACTCACATTTGACCATCCATTAGCAGGTGCGTCACCAATTTTTGCTTATTTCTTGAATCCATCACATGTGCCGATTGGTGGTTCCAATATTACGGTTCAAGCTGCAGGGTTTGCTGCAGATGGCTCGGTTGATCACGGGGCTTCTYGGCGTTTTGTAGCAGATATGAAGGACCTATCAAGTGCCCATCACATCGTAGGGCCTGGTCAAAGCGGTCATATGAAATCAAAATGGTTCCATAATCAAAGTGAATGACTGGGCTGAAGGAGATTATCATGAAACGATGGTAAATGGTGACATACAAGATTCCCATACGTTAACATTAAAACCATAAGAGGGTATGTTAGGGCGTGTTAATCGTATGAAGGAATTTTTATTAGTGGGCATCGGTGGAATGATTGGTGCATTATTGCGCTATAGCGTGATGTTGACAACGCCAGATACGCTTGTTTTATGGATAGTAAATCCAATCGGTAGTTTCGTTTTGGGATGGTTGACAAGACGTGCTGCCACTACCGGAAAAACCGCTTCCGTTTTATGGACAACAGGAGTTCTCGGTTCATTTACTACATTTTCAACTTTTTCTGCGGAATGGCTAGATCTAATGCAAAATCATTTTGTGTTGGCAATGGCTTATGGTCTTGGCATGACATTGACTTGTTTTGTTACAGCCGCGTTAGGCTATAAGTTTGGAGGTGCATGTAAATGACACTTTTCTCAATAGTACTTGGTGGTTGTTTTGGCGCTATGTTGAGATATGCCATTTCCCTAAAAATCCAAGGTATGAAAGGAATTCTGTTGATTAACTGCGCAGGTTCCTTCTTGATGGGCTTATCCCTTTATATAGCCGTGGAAACGAGCTGGTTGCTCATATTTTGGACAGTTGGTTTTTTAGGTGCATTCACAACCTTTTCGACTTTTGCCGTTCAATTCATTGAAAGCTGGTCGAATGGACAGCAACGAAAAGCAGTAGGTTATGCATTTTTCACCCTCGTCGGTGGTTTTTTGTCCGTCACCCTCGGATGGTGGATTGGAACTGTTATATGCGAATTGCGAATAGATTGTCTCAAACCGTGAATAGAGGGAAATATGAAAGTAGTAAAGGGTCTTCCGTGAGAACGGAAGTCCCTTTTTATTAGAAATGCCCTTTTTCAATGACTCTGCCTAAACGACCCGTTGTAGTTTCAGCGAAGCGAATAGACTGATAAACAGATTCTTCCGTAGCTTCAATCGCCGCTTGGAATAGTTCATTCATAAGAGGATGATCATCCCTTAATAACGTTTGTGTTTCAAACGGATGATTTGATTCATGTGAAATGATAGTGGCATTAGAGAATGCGATAACAATGTCACCACTGCCGTTATGAATGTGTGTGCCCGTTCGGCCGAGTCCGATTGCTGCACGTTTCGCCATTCGCTTCAATTGACGTGCGTCTAGAGGAGCGTCTGTTGCAACGATGATAATGACGGACCCATCTGGTTTGTCCAAATTGTCTTGTGCCCAATTTGCCATTCGACACTCATGAGCACGACCGAAATTCGTTAGTGTAAGAACTCCCACGGTAAAAGCGTATTCTTCATGTTTAGCAATTCGCGATGAACTGCCGATGCCTCCTTTCACCCCGTAACAAATCATCCCGGTACCAGCACCAACTGCACCTTGTTCAAAACTTCCAGGTGTAGCGTTCTCCAGAGCTTCAATCGCATGTTCGGGACGAACCGCCATAAGGCGAATCGAATTTAAATGACTATCGTTGCATTCTCCCACTACCAAATTAAGCGAACTCGTTGAATCTCCGATTGCTGGATTTTGTTCCAACATGAAGGAGAGTGTGCCCTCTAATACCGCTCCGACACTGAATGTATTTGTCAGCATTATGGGCGATTCCATTAATCCCAGTTCTTCAAGTTGAATGAGACCGACCGTCTTGCCGAAGCCATTCAGGACAAAACTTGCAGCAGGTACTTTATGTAGGAATGGATTTTGCTCATGTGGCAATATCGCAGTGACCCCTGTACAAATCGAATCTTTTTCATCCAAATATTGTTTCAGCGTGACATGTCCCACTTTTATACCGGGTACATCTGTAAGTAAATTTAATGGACCTTTTTCCACTTGATCATCTCCTGAACGAACATAAAGACTGACCAATGAATTGGTCAGTCTGAGTTCGAGTTTATAAGTAAGTACTGAATTCATTTGCTTCAAGGTGTTTATTTGATTAGTAGGACAGGTGAATGTACACGTTTTGCCACTTTATGACTTACACTACCAAGCACCATTTCCTGTAGGGTATTTAGCCCCCGGCTGCCGATTACCACGATATCGTAATTTTCCTGGTTCGCATGCTCCACAATGACAGGACCGGCTTCACCATGCAGCAATTTAATTTCAGTTGAAATCCCTTTGGACGTAAATAATTCTTTTATAGGCATAATCTTGTTTTTGCGATCTATATGCAACTCTTCACTACTCATGCTATGAATGACATCAGTCCTTGTTTTATCGTAATCCAAAACATATAACAAGGTAACATGCGCATCCGGACTTGAGCTCGCCAGGAAAACAGCGTGAGTTGCTGCTCTCTTCGAATGTACAGAACCATCTACGGCCACCAAAATTTGTTTATACATCCTCAACCCCCCTTAGTGAAGTGATTCTTCTCTGAACCTTATATACATGATATATATTCTCTAGAGTGAAAGCTAAATCCTTTATTTGCGCAGATACATTTTTATTATTTGGAGTAAGCGAAGCAATCTTTAAGTACTTCCTAAGAACCAAAACGACGGTGAAAGAAATTTGTGCAACCTGGAATGCCATTCTGTCTACCTGGAACCCAAAAGTGTCAACCTGGACCCCGATACTGTCTACCTGGAACCCCAAACTGTCAACCTGGACCTCGATTCCAAATCATAACGCTTAAGAAATGGAGGATGACCTGGAAAAACTTCCATATACCATTCATTTGAGCCGAAAAGCATTGCGTATTATTAAAGAAAACATTATGTTTGCATTAGGTTTAAAAATAGTGGCGTTACTGCTGATCATTCCAGGGTGGCTGACTCTTTGGATTGTGATCTTTGCAGATATGGGGGCAACGTTACTCGTTGTATTGAATTCAATGAGATTACTGCGCATTCAAAAGTAACGCCGTTCGGGGGAAGAGCATGCGATTAACAGAATGGACAATGGAAGAGCAAGAACAACTGATACATTTTATGACCACAAATACCTGGCCTTTTCACGGAAATTCAAATCCTGCGAGAGAAATTATTGAAAAGACTATTGAAGAGGGCGGGTACGAATCAGACGAAGTCAAAACGTTTTGGGTCGAAAATGATGAGCAGCAAAAAGTTGGTATTGTAAAAGTGTTCGATTTGCAAGATGAAATACCCGTATTTGATTTGCGGATTGCTGATAGTTATCGGGGTCATGGATACGGTCCCGCTGCTTTAATCAAAGTGGCGGAATATGTATTCAATCTGCCTGAAAAGAAAATTCGTGTGGAAGGGCATACTCGACAAGATAACTTTGCCATGCGCAAAACGTTTGAACGTGCAGGGTTTGTAAAAGAAGGGCATCTTCGAAAAGCTTGGTTTTCACCAAAAGAAAATTCCTATTATGATGCTATTACGTATGGAATAACAAGGGAAGACTTTATTGAAGGTACGACTACCCCGGTCTTATGGGATGATCAGCAAGTACCTGAGAAATCGGAAGCGAAAGTACATGTCGCGATGCGTAATTTCCCGGATTCATTTGAATCGGAGAGACTCTTTATCCGTGCACCAAAAGTTGAAGATGCACCACTGGTGTGGGAAAGTGTCAAAGTATCCCACAAAGCCCTCCAACCATGGATGCCGTGGGCACAAAGTAGTCAAAAAATCGAAGACACAACTGAAAATACAAGACAGGCTGTTGCCGATTTTGTCACAAGGAAAGATTTGCGACTTCATTTGTTTTTAAAAGAAACAGGTGAGTTTATTGGGGCAAGCGGCTTTCATCGTATAAATTGGGACATACCTAAAGTTGAAATTGGGTACTGGTTGGACAGTCGATTTGAAGGGAAAGGCTATATGACGGAAGCGGCTGAGCGTTTGACTGAATTTGCTTTCGAAGAGTTGGGAGCCAGAAGAGTGGAAATTCGGTGCGATACAGATAATGTGAGAAGTCGGGCTGTCGCTGAACGATTAAAATTTACGCTAGAAGGAATTCTGAAGCAAGAGTCGCTATCTGCGGATGGTAAATATATACGTGATACTTGTATCTACGCCAAAATCAAATAACATGAAAAGGGATGTCCGTAATATACGGACATCCCTTTTGTTACAGTTTTCGTTTACCCGTTACTAATTGTACGACTAAAATGATACCTGCAATTAATAAAATCAAGTGAATCAGACCGCCGCCAATTTTAAATACAAGTCCTAATAACCAAATAACTAATAATACGACGATGATCATCCATAAAATTCTACCCATTCAAGCTCATCCTCTCTGCATTTAGGCCGCTTTTATATTAGTAAAGTACCCCTGATATTTTCGCCATAAACCACTCAAACTAAAATTAAGTTGTTTTTTGTACGTTTCGGCATATATAGCTTGCATAACCTACATAATTAGGAGATGCAACTTTGTAATTAACTCTTTTGAGGAAGTATCTGCTGTTAATGATCATTCAGCGTCTGTGTAGATTTTAGCATCCTGTTGCACTTTGCTTTATTCATTGAGAACGATAAGCGACTATAGTACACTTATATAAGCTATGGAAAGAGAGGAACAGAGTGATGCCGACACCTAGTATGGAAGACCATATTGAACAAATCTATATGCTGATTGAGCAAAAAGGATATGCGCGTGTATCGGATATCGCTGAATCTCTTTCAGTTCTTCCTTCTTCTGTAACGAAAATGGTTCAAAAACTCGACAAAGATGGATACTTGATATATGAACGCTACCGAGGTCTGATGTTAACACCGAAAGGGTTGAAATTAGGAAAGCGGTTGGTTAAGCGTCATGATTTGTTGGAACAATTTTTGCGTTTAATTGGCGTACAGGAAGACAAAATATATGAAGATGTTGAGGGAATAGAACATCACTTAAGCTGGAATTCGATCGATCGTATTGCAGACTTGATTCAAGCGATGGAAGAAAACCCTGACTTTCTTCAAAAACTTGAAGAACTTAAAGAACAGCAACAATCAGAATAGGAAAAAGCGAAAGGAGTGTCCGCTATGAGCGAAATGATATCTGGAGAAATTGTTGACTTACAGATAAAGTCACAGGAATCTTCTAAATGGATATTATCCAATGGTGAAATTGAAGTACCAATCAATGGATCTGAAGCACCTGAAGGAGTTCAGGAAGGCGATACAATTAAAGTATTTTTATTTAAAGACCGTCGTGGCAATTTAAGTGCAACTTCCACATTGCCACATATCACAAAAGGTACTTACGGATGGGCAAGAGTCATTAAAATGGACGAGCGTGAAGGTGCAGTCGTCGATATCGGCAGTTCACGTGAAGTGATTGTGAAACCATCTGACTTGCCATTATTAAAAGAGCTATGGCCAAAAACTGGTGATCATTTATACATGACATTGAGAACCGATTTTAAAGGAGACTTATTCGGTCGACTGGCAACCGAAGATCGCGTAGCTGAAACATTCGTGGAAGCGCCGACATCTGTAATGAATGAAAATTTGAAGGCTAGAGCATACCGCTTATTGCCAATCGGTTCGTTTTTCATCAGCGTTCCTCAAGGGTACAGAGTGTTTGTTCACCACACGGAACAAATGGCTGAACCACGTATAGGTGAAGAAGTTGAAATTCGGGTGATTGGTGTGAAAGAGGATGGGTCATTGAATGGCTCGATGCTGCCACGAAAACAGGAGCGATTGATGGATGATGCAGAAACACTGTATCGTTACTTGCAGGATGTTGGCGGTAAAATGCCATTTACTGATAAATCAACTCCAGATGAAATTTACGACATGTTCAATTTGAGCAAAGCTTCTTTTAAACGTGCACTAGGAAAGTTAATGAAAGAAAAGAAAATTGAACAAAAAGATGGTTGGACTTTGGTCAAATCTGACATTTAAGTTTAAAATACACTTTTAATGGGCACAAAAAGAATGGGGAGAAAAATCTCGCCGAAACTTTTTGTGCCTATTCGTCGTATTATCAAAAGGGAAGCATATTCATAGACAGAATGGCTTGACCCATCACAATAAGAATTGTTCGTTCTGAGAGGAGAAATATCAATGAAAAAGAATATTGTCCGCTTTGCTTCATTTCTATTAGCTGCCTCGTTGCTAATGCCTTCTGGTGCTTTGGCAAGCACAGGTTCCTCATCTTCTGGAAATGTAATTAATGAAAAATTTGGCATGCCAATCGTCGTGTACGGAGCTGATTTAACAGAAGCTGAAAAACAAAGTGTCAAAGACAGTCTGAATGTGACGAGTGAAAGCGAAGTCGAAGAAATCTCAGTAAATGGCGATGATTTAGTTAAGTATATTAAAGATGGAGATTCGTCAGCCCGTATGTTTTCATCCGCAAAAATCACACGCGAGGATGCAGGCAAAGGCTTAGTGATTAAAATCGTGACAGAAGAGAATATCACGCAAGTAACCGCTGAAATGTACGAAAATGCAATGTTAACTGCCGGAATCGAAGATGCAACGGTTGAAGTGGCAGCACCAAAGAAAGTAACGGGTCATTCCGCTTTAGTGGGGATTTACAAAGCATATGAAGTCAGTGGAGAAACATTGGACAAAGAGCGTACGGATGTAGCGAATGAAGAACTTTCCGTGGCAACCATTTTAGCTGATAAATCGGGTATTGATGATGCAAAAGTAAGTGAACTGTTAACGGAGATTAAAAAAGATATCGCAGAACAAAATCCTGCAACTAAAGAAGAAGTTGAAAAGATTGTTCAAGATCAATTGGCGAAACTCCAAATTGAGTTAAGTCCAGAAGACCGTCAATTATTGGTCGATTTAATGGATCGTATTCGACAACTGGACATCGATTTCAGTAAATGGTCTGATCAGTTGAATGACTTAAGCAAAACAATTGAAGATAAAATCGGCAACATTGTTGATAATGAAGGCTTTTGGCAAAGTGTTAAAGACTTCTTCAATAGTTTAATCGATTCCATTCGGTCATTATTTAATTAAGTGAAAAACCTCCCAAGTGGAGGTTTTTTTTCATGAAGTGAAATGTTTAAATCTTGTACATGCAGCTACTTTCTTTCAAGGCTCAATTGGTCTAGCTCCAGTGCCAGAAAGGCGAAATATTCGTTTATTCCTTCCATCATCGGTGTAAAACTAGAGCGGAACTTTTCACTTTTCTACATTGAAACAGAACAATTGCGCATCCTTTAATTGCGTGCTAAACTAAAAGAAAAAATATCTCGAATTCGAGATATTTTTATATAGGAGGAATTATTATGGAATTGGCCGGTATTCATCATGTATCAGCAATTACAGCGAACGCTGAAAAAAACTTTGATTTCTTTACTCGTATAATGGGTATGCGACTCGTGAAAAAAAGTGTGAATCAAGATAACACATCGTCATATCATCTGTTTTATGCGGATGCAGTAGGTACACCTGGGACGGATATGACCTATTTTGATATTCCGCACGCAGCAAAAACAGTACCTGGTGTTTCAAGCATCAGTAACACGGCTTTTCGCGTAAAAAGTGAAGATGCCCTGGCATTTTGGAAAGAACGCTTTACGGAACACAATGTTTATTTCGAAGAAGTGATTGAACGTTTCGGAAGAAAAACGATGTATTTTGAAGACTTTGAAGGATCACGTCTCATGTTGGTAGTTGATGATGGAAAAGGAGTACCTTATGGAATCCCTTGGACAAAATCAGCGGTTCCTGAAGAATTTGCAGTTGTTGGATTAGGGCATGTCACTTTGACTGTTCGCAAAGCTGAACAAACACAACTTGTCTTGACTGAAGTATTAGGTTTTACAAAAGTAGGCACGTATCCATCACCTATTCAAGGAATGCCTGAGATTACGGTTTTCTCCACTGGGGAAGGAGGGCCTGCGTCAGAAGTGCATATTGAAGAACGTCCCGATTTGCCAATGGAGCGACCAGGTCGTGGGAGTGTCCATCATGTGGCATTCCGGGTAAAAACGTTTGAAGACTATGATAAATGGGAAGAGTTACTCCGTTCAAAAGGATTTATGACTTCTGGCAAAGTTGATCGCTACTACTTTAAATCAATTTATTTCCGTGAACCAAATGGAATATTGTATGAACTTGCAACTGATGAGCCAGGGTTTGCCACTGATGAGTCAATGGATACATTAGGTGAAACCCTTGCATTGCCACCGTTTTTGGAATCACGTCGTGAACAAATTGAAGCCTCACTTCGCCCGCTTTCATTGAAAGAGTAAATTATGCTACACTGAAAAAAAGGAGTGGTGGTAATGGAGTTCCAGTTTATAGAATTAGGTCATGATGCATACGCATTTGTGCATGAAAAAGATGGTCAGGCCTTAGGGGAAATTACATGGACGTTGCTTGGGGATGTAATGGTGATGGATCATACATTTGTTTCTCCTGCACTTCGAGGGCAAGGGGTAGCTAAACAATTACTCGATCGTTCAGCAGAATATGCTCGGGAAAACGTATATAAAATGGAAGCCGTTTGTTCATATGTCGTGTCTGCTTTCAATCAATCTGATGAATATGAAGATCTTAAAGCATAAAAAAGGCAATCCGCTAATTCATTTAGTGGGTTGCCTTTTATGTCGACTTCGTCATATTGTTTATCCCTCACATTTGAGTAAAAATAAATAAAAATCCAGTTAATACGGAAGACCCTACCATTGTGTACATGAAATCTGATTGACTGAAAATTAATTTCTTTTCCATCTTGCATCAACTCCTTCCATTATGGTATTACTGATTGTGTACCCGTGCATTCCACTTTTAAAACAGGTTTATTCATAATTTCTTAAGGGAATAAAGAATAATGAAACCATATTACCTGTGGTTCGTACATAATATAGTAAATAAAATTTAAGAGGTGAATGCTTTGAGCAGAGCGGGAGAAGTAACATTAGGTGTAATTGGTACTATATTAAACGTCATTTTATTAATTTTTGCGACACTTACAGTTGTGGGGGCATCCAATGCAAACCCCGATGAAATGAAACAAATGTTAGAAAAAGAAATAATGTTATCCGATCCGTCCATGACAGCTGAAGACATTGCTGTATTTAATGATGTTGTTGATGTCGGTCTGAATGTAGTCGGCGTGGTAGGATGGGTAATTGTTGTAACTTTACTTATCAGCGTCATTTTAAGTATATTGGGCGTAGTGAAAGTGTCCAAAAACAAGAGTCCGAAAGCTGCAGGAATCTTATTCATCTTTGCAGGGTTATTGTCAGGTATTTTGTTATTAGCGCCAATTTTGTTCTACATTGCAGCAATTATGTGTTTCGTGCGTAAAACACCTGTAGAAGATTCTTACTACAACAATGAAGTGCAACATCAAAATCAACCACAACAACCATTATAAAAAAGTGGAAAGCGCTAATCTAGTCTAAATCTAGCGCTAACCATATACGGCTTTTACAGGTAGGTTTTAAGTTTAATAGCCTAACTAGATAAGAAAACGCCTGTTAACATTTAATTGTTAACAGGCGTTTTTAAATAATAAACATATTTAGCTGTCGATAAAGGGTGTCCTTCAAAAAACTCATCGAACTCTTCGACACATGTAAAATTACTACGTTCATAGAATGTACGACCTTTTTGATTTTCGCTTTCAACGTAAACAAATAATTGTTGAGCATCTTGAATGTGTTGCAGTCCTTCATTTAATAACTGCTTCCCATATCCTAAATGCTGATGCGAAGGCAATAAATAAATGGCTGTCAGCTCGGCATCTCCATCTTCATCTACACGCGTGAAATTGGCAAACCCAATAATTTCGTCATCATGAATAGCGACATACACAGATGTTTTTTCTAAACGTTTCATCATCATGGCATTTGAATAAGCCCGTTCAATAAATAAATCTTGAATTTCAGCTGGAATAATACCTTCATAAGTATCATGCCAACTAATCTTAGCGATTTGCTGTACCGCAGCAATATCGTCTTGTTTCATCGCTCGTATCAAATCGTCTCACCTCAAAATTCTTTCAACTATCATACCAAAGATTTCACTTGTATGCCATAGCTGTGAAATAATATCCTCAAGGGGAGTGGAAAATATGTGGACAATCAAATCATTTCAAGAGTTATCAACATTCGAACTTTATACATACTTACAATTGCGAGTGGATGTCTTTGTAGTAGAACAATCATGTCCCTATCCCGAGATAGATGGATGCGATATGGATTCATACCATCTCGCTTATATTGAAAATGGTGAATTGCTTTCATATGCACGCATTTTACCTGCCGGGATAAAATATAACCGTATTTCAATTGGAAGAGTGATTGTGAACAAAAAAGCACGGGGGAGAGGGCTGGCAAAGCAATTAATGGAACAGGCAATATCTTTTAGCAGTGAAAAATGGCCAAACGGTGATATTCAATTGCAAGCTCAAACGCAGCTGAAACATTTTTATGGAACTTTTGGCTTTGAGGAAATTTCGGAAGAGTATAACGAAGATGGAATTCCACATGTCGATATGCTATTGCACAAGTTTTGATAATGTCATCATTTTGCCATCATTATGAAGTGTTGAACATGAAAATAAGGGGTATCTAATAGTTATAAAAAGAAATTAGATTTTTTGGAGGATTGGTGACAATGGGAAAAGGGAATAATCGTTCATTACTGTTAGCCGGACTGGCAGCAGGAGCATATGCTTACTTTAGTAAACCTGAAAATCGTGAAAAAGCACTAGTAGCTTTCAATAATACGAAAACAAAATTCAATGCCTATATGGAATCACAAAAAGTGAATAAAACAGAATTGACGAAGGCAGGTCATTCAGAACCTCATGATATTGACGACAATAAAATGGTAGGCGAAGGTGCCATGACAAGTGTTCATTATTACAACGAGTCAGTCCAGGATAAAAACAAACAATCGGATTCAAATGATACAGATCCAATTGAAAAGAAATTGGATACGGAAAATGAATAAAAAAGAAGGCTACGCTACGAGCGAGCGTACCCTTCTTTTTTTTTGGAAGTGATTAAGGTCAAAAGTATCACCGTTAAACATACTAAAGAACTATTCGCGTGATTACATTTAGAATCCGAGGGATCTTCGGAAATAACTAGCATATCGCTGACTGACAGGAATTCTGGTTCCATCAGTCATCTCAAGTAAAAAAGTCGAATGGGAATCAGGTTGAATTTCTTTAATGAATGCGATATTGACTATGTATGAACGGTGACATCTGATAAAGGTTTCCGAAGAAAGAAACAATTCCAATTCACTTAAATTAAAACGGTGATAACCTTCCTTACTTTCGGTTTTCACAAACGTTTTTCTTAGCTGGGTTTCCAGGAAAAGGACATGTTCATGTTTAACAGGATACCAATTTTCGTCCGTTTTTATCGTCATATATTGACTTAAAAATGGAGAAGGTTGATGGGGAAGTATTGCAGTTACTGCACCTTTGGTTTTACCCTCTTCGATAATGGGGATACTCATTCCATAATAAGATACACCAAAAAGATCAGGATCTATAAACTCGTTCACTTTTTGACCATATAAAAGAGCTTTATGTGTTGCCGTTCCTTCTTTTATCGGATCACCAGGAAGTATTTTTAAATCAATTCTTTTACTCGGTTGATAATACACATACTCGTTGGTATTTGATATCGCAATGGATGCTTGCTCAGGAAAAAACTCCTGTATGACTTTCATGATTTCATTTATTGATTTTGTGTCCAATTACTGCACCTCATTTTTAAACGAAATTCTCTTTTTCACACTATTTTACCATATAAAACACTTAGGGTCAGAGGAGGTATTTTCCTTGAAAAAAGCCTTGTTCCTTCATCAGGTAAAGAATTAGCAGAAACCTATTAATATTTGTATTATATCTGCAAAAATCCTAATATATTAAATGTCTCTTGTTTCTTTTGATGGAGCATGTCGTACAGATGTGATAAAATACCTAATATTACAGAAAATTTACAAAAAATAAAAAAGTAATAAAACTATATTCATAGATGACAATTAATTATATAGTTAACTAATATGGTGAAATACGGGTGGTGAGTTTTTATGCAGTTAAATCAATCAACAGGCAGTGAAACAATAGCTAAAAAATATATGAGTGAAATTGAAATATCCTCTCAGTTTGAAGGAATAGATGATTTCTTTGAATTGGAAGCTAAGCTTTTGTATGAAATTCACCATTTGGAAACGGAACAAGCAAAGAAAACCTTGCATCTAATTATCGATCTAATATCTCTGAGAGCAGGTAAGCAGACGATTCGTGGAGTTAAAAATTACTTCAATGTGCTGTCATCCATTATGGCGAGGAAATTATATGAAAACCAAGTGCCTTCAAAAAAGGCTTTTGCTTTTAATGCAGCCTGTATCGAAATGATTGATTTTCATATGAGTGACGCGGCATTCCTTCAATTTGCAGATGATTTAATCGATTTTTTTGTGTCCGTAATTTCCGAAAGAAAACAACCTACCTTCAGTCATCAAACCGTAAATAAAGTAATTTTGTTTATTAACGAGGAAGTAGAATCCGAATTGACAGTAGAAGATATTGCAAAGCATTTCCAAGTCACCACGAGCCACCTATCACGAATTTTCCGGGAACATGTTGGGATTACGCTGGTAGAATATTTAAATGTCAGACGTGTGGAAGAATCACAATACTATTTGCGCCATACAAACAAAAGTATTTCAGCGATTTCAAGACAATATCATTTCTGCAATCAGAGCTATTTCACCCGAATATTTAAGAAATATACAGAGGTTACTCCTAAACAATTTCGTGACCAAAAAGAACATGAATATTTTAGGTTTACATTACCAACAACAGTTTAAAGAGTCGTCCATACGACTCTTTTTTCTCTGGATTTGAAATTTGGTAGTCATATAAGGTATACTTTTCTATAGTTTAAAAGATGAAGGTGAACCTAGTGAAGAAAAAAATCGGATTACTGTCAATGCTTGTGATGGCTGCCGTAGTTTTAAGTGGTTGTTCGGGTGTTGAAAATAAGGAAGGGTTTTTCTATGACTTTTTAGTATACCCTTTTGAATATTCGCTTAACTTTTTTGGTGATTTGTTTAACGGAAGTTTCGGCTTAGCTATTATTGCGATTACTGTATTGATTCGACTTATATTAATGCCTTTAATGTTGCGTAACTATAAAAATCAACAAGGCATGAAAGTCAAAATGGATGCAATGAAGCCAGAAATGGATGAAATCCAAAAGAAAATTAAAGCATCGAAAGACAAAGAAGAGCAAATGAAGTTACAGCAAGAGATGATGGGACTTTACCGTAAACATAATGTAAATCCATTAAATATGGGTTGCTTGCCTATGTTGATACAAATGCCAATCATTATGGGACTTTATTTTGCGATTTTGCATTCTCCAGAAGTAAAGGATCATCAATTCTTATGGTATAGTTTGGGATCACCTGATATTATCATGACGTTGATTGCAGGTGCTGTTTACTTCTTACAAGCAAAAGTGTCATTATGGACCGTTCCTGAACAACAAAAGCAGCAAATGAAGATGTTTGTGTATATCTCACCAATCATGATTATGTTCGTGTCATTTACATCGATGGCAGCTCTACCACTTTACTGGACAGTTGGTGGTTTACTGTTAATATTCCAAACCTATTTAGGACGCAAGTTTTACTCGAATCATCCTGAAAAAGCATTAGAAGAATAACATGAAAAAGTCGGTGGCACATTGCCCCGACTTTTTTTCTAGGAGAGAGCATGATGAAGACTAATTGGTTAATCGGTTTACTCATGACCGTTTTAAGTATATTGGCCATTGTATTTATTATTAAAGGGAACATTAACATGGCTGTTTTGTTCATGACCGCGATATTCGCCATAACGAATGGTTATCGTGCGATGAAGTTAAAAGAAAGTGGATTTGGCAAAGAGGCTAAGTGGATGAAATCGGTAGCCATATTGTTTGTAATTGCGTTTTTCGTAACACTTTTAATGATGTTTCTTTAAAAGTGTATAAACTATAAATTTTAAGCCATCATGCTAATGAGAGACTATATTCATGCATGGAGGTTTTTAGATGAAAAAATGGATGATAGTATGTGTTGCTATACTCACATCAGGATGCATTCCCCAAAATGATTCAATTCCAGTAAGTGGTGTGATTGAACATTCACTTGCAACCACTATTGTAGATGCCACTGGTAAAGGAATAGGTTCAGCAGAGTTAACCGAAACAGAATCGGGAGTTAGAATTCATCTAATGCTGAAAGGACTAACACCAGGAGTCAAAGCAGTTCATTTCCATGAAGTAGGAAAGTGTGAATATCCGAAGTTTACAACTTCAGGAAGTCATGTGAATCCTGCAAAAAAACAACATGGTTTTGAGAATCCCAAAGGGTTTCATGCCGGAGACCTTCCTAATTTGACCGTGAACGAAAATGGCGAAGTAGATTTAGAAATTACTTCTCCGCATGTGACACTAGAAAAAGGAAAATCAAATTCATTACTTGATGATGATGGAAGTGCATTAGTGATTCATGAAAAAGCAGATGATTATGTGACGGATCCTTCAGGGAACTCGGGAGATCGAATTGCTTGTGGAGTACTCAAATAAAAAACGTTCGTAACCTTTAACGGTTGCGAACGTTTTTCTGTTTATTGTCTCTGTTTTTGTCTCGGGTTCTATCTTCTTTACGGTTTTCTAAGAGTTCATCTAATTGATGCATTAATAGTAGCACGTCGAACTTTGAGATTCGTGACATATAGACACACTCCTGTCTCGATTTTGTTACTATATGATTCGTATTGCAAGATAGTTTTCTGTCCGTCTAATGAAAAAAGTTTTTAATATGAGAACTTTTTTCTTGTAAGCAGTACGATAACGATGGATGGAATGGAACATAACGTCATGCCCAAGAAAGCGGCCCCTGGATGAATTTCATATAAATATCCGCCTGCCAACGTCAATATAGCAGTACTTAAACTAAAGGCAAATGCGGCATACATTCCTTGAGCCGCAGGGATGTCACTGGGAGATAGACTCCTTGAAATATACTGGATAAAGGCATAATGCGCCACACCAAAAGAAGCAGCGTGAAGCAACTGAGAGATGTTAAATACCCAAACGTTGGGGAAAAGATAGATCAAGACCCAACGAATAGTGGATCCGATGCCAGCAATCAAAAACATGGTAGACACTTTGGTGTTGGCGAAGAGTTTGTCTGCTCTAGTGAAAAATAAAATTTCCAAAAGAACCGCGACATTTAAAACTAACCCAATATATAAACTGTTCACGCCAAGATCTTGTAAGTAGATATAACCAAAGTTGTAATAGGAAGCATGGGCTCCTTGGAGTAATATAGCAAGGATCAACACGGTTACAAAAGGTTTGGAAGAAAGTAAACGTTTGAAATTGGATTTTCTGTTTTCTCCATCAATAGACTTGTGTTTCACGGTAAGAGAAACAGGAGCTGGACGCGTATGCAAAATCCACATAAAAGCAAGTCCAGCCAACATAACCCATAGAATAGCCTGTTCCGACCATATAGCTACAACCGCTCCGATGAGTAAGAGACCTACCGTATAGCCAATTGAACCAAAGGAACGACTTTTTCCGTAATGTATTTGTTCATTTTGAATTAAAACCGACGCGCTACTTTCCATCGCAGGAAGCAAATTTGGATAAACGAAATTAAAAGCAATAGTGATAAGTAGTAATGACACGAATGTGTTGGCGGGAATATACAATGCCATGACCAACAATGACAAAAATGCCGTCCACATCATCACTACACGAAGAGAGAAGATTTTCGTAGCTGCAGGAAATAACACAAATGTAGATATGGCACGCGCCAGCATTCCTGCCCCCATAATAAGACTTGCATGAGAAACGGAAAGTCCTTTTTCCGTTGTTAACCAGCCTGTCCAAAAGGGGAGGAATACGCCCCATGTAAAGAAGAAGGCGAAGAAATTAGTAGATAACCATTTTTGCGAATTTATCATAAATGAAACCTCTTATCTATTTCAATAGTCTAATGTATTATAGCGAAAAAATATTGATGGGTGTCATCTATAAACAATTTAATGGTAAAATAAATATAAGTAAAATGAAAGAAGGCTTCTCATGCAATCTCCAAAATACCGTTTTAATAAAAAAGATAAAAAGAATTGGCCAATTGTCCTCGCTGTTATTCTAGGTTCCCTTGTATTACTTGCACCTGTGGTTTGGATGGGATTACACAACTGGAGTCTGGATGAAAGTATAACTGCTATGAATTTTCAAAAAACAGATGAACCTGAACCATCACATAGTACGGACAAACAGGTGGATGAAGTAAATGAAGATCCAAATCAAACTCAAAAGCCGGAACTGCCTAAAGAAACTGTCCCTCCAAAGAAACCGGAAAAGACTGAAACACCAGTCGAGCCGAAAGAAAGTCCATCACCACCAGTTGAAAAACCAGCAAGCGATGAATATATACCAAATCAAAAATATCCATCAACCCCGACACTCGTAGAAGGGTTTGTTATTGCAAATAAACACTATCCATTACCGACAGACTACAATAAAGGCGAAGATTCAAAGGCCCGTGAAGCTTTCGATCAAATGGCAGCTGCCGCTAAACTTGATGGCTTTGAACTGGTAGCATTCAGTACGTTCCGTTCTTTTGAGCGACAGGAGACATTATATAATCAATATGTTTCGAAAGACGGTCAACAAGCTGCAGATCAGTATAGTGCACGCCCTGGATACTCTGAGCATCAGACAGGTTTGGCTTTTGATATCGGAGAGAGAAACTTTGAAAAGCACTGGGCTTCTGCTTCTTTTGGAAAAACACCAGCAGGCCAATGGATTGCAAGTAATGCCCATAAGTATGGGTTTATCATGCGATATCCACTTGGGAAAGAAGAAGTAACGGGCTATATGCACGAGTCATGGCATTTCCGTTATGTAGGAGTAGAGCCTGCTACGGATATGTTTACACATAAACAGACGCTGGAAGAATATTTAGATCTATAAAAAGAAGAGGATTCGTTCCTCTTCTTTTTATTTTGTATCGATATGTTAATGTAGTTATCCTTAATCTGGAGGCTGTGTAAAGTGTCTAACCTTACGCTTTTCCGGGAACCACTTTGCGTACCAATGTATAAGATGGGGTAAAAGGAGTTCATACATGACGGTTAGTGAAAATACCCAATATGTCTATACGGTTCAACCTAGTGATACCCTGTACAGCATTGCCAGGCGTTTTGGCAGTACAGTCGCTGCTATTGAACAAGCAAACTCCCTATATCCGCCCTTCACCGATCCTGGCTTGATCTTTCCCGGTCAATTACTCATAATTCCGGGGGGAAGATTCGGTTTTCAAAATGAAGTGTATTACGTAGTCTCCCCAAGTGACACTTTGTTTTCCATAGCACAACGGTTTTCTGTGTCTACAGACCTTTTATTTGGCATTAACTCACAGATAGCGAATCCCAATTTTATTTTTTCAAACCAAGTCATTCGTGTCCCGGCATTCATATATGAAGTATCTAGTGGAGACTCATTATCGCGAATTTCCAGTCAAACAGGAGTGTCTCTGGAAAAAATAATTAGAGCGAATGAACGTCGGGCAGGATTTTCCCCTGAAGTGCTGTATCTTGGCTATCGCTTACTTATGCCGTTACCTGCTTCCCGCAACATACTGGTCCTACATCCATTGCCAGGGGATGTACTTCAATCAGGTGGCTTAATTCAAGGAATGGCAAGGGCTTTTGAAGCAAATGTACTTTATAGCATCTTGGACACACAAGGAAATGTGGTATCCAAGGAGAAAAGCATAACGGCACGTGCAGCCGGACCTGAATATGCTGAATTCTCCACCAATGCTCAATTCGAGCTTAAACCCTCCACGCCTACAGGTGAATTAAGAGTCTATACACGAAGTGCCAATGATGGAAGCATTCAAGATTTGGTAAGAGTAAAGGTTCGGTTTGAAGAATAATAAATAGTCTATGTTAAACTATCCTGTTGTTTATCGTACATTTGCGCTTGCCGGTTCGTCCGCGGAAAGGGAGATGAGTCCCTCTCTATTTTTATATCTATATTAGCTAACCGAATAGTTTAAAAAAGCCTGAATCAAAAAAGACACTCAAATTTCTGAGTGTCTTTTTCTTGGTTATATATTAACGATTATCAATCGTTTCTGGATACATGTCGTGATTCATCATGCGATGTGCAGCCATTTCTTCATATTTGGTACCAGGTTTTCCATAGTTCGTATAAGGGTCAATACTGATACCGCCACGCGGAGTAAATTTGCCCCAAACTTCGATGTAGCGTGGGTCCATCAATTCAACCAAGTCGTTCAAGATGATATTCATGCAGTCTTCATGGAAGTCTCCATGATTTCTAAAGCTGAACAAATATAATTTTAGGGAMTTACTTTCGACCATTTTAATATCAGGAATATAACTGATATAAATCGTAGCGAAATCGGGCTGGCTAGTGATTGGACATAATGAAGTGAACTCCGGGCAATTGAACTTCACGAAATAGTCTCTATATGGATGTTTGTTATCGAATGATTCCAACACACCGGGATTATATGAAAAATCATATTGTACATTTTGATTGCCTAATAAACTGATTCCTTCTAAATCTTCTTTTTGACGGCCACTCATCTTATTTCCTCCTAGTTAGACACCGCGTTTATTTCCCCAAACTAATGCGTGCAATTGGGGCAATACTTTAGCATCGTTCATAATAGTAGATTTCATGGCACGGTCAATCAGCCATTCAAATCGGGTCAATAGAGTCGAAACCAATGCTTGATCATCGACGGTTAGTACATCTTCATTTCCGACCTGCAAGTAGAAAGGAACGGCCGGATAACGCATGTGTACCATTTCTGCAAAATCAAAGTCTTCTTCATTGAAAACGACAACCTTCAGACTGATATGGGAGTCTTTTAAATTCATCATGAAAGTATCAAGTTTGTTAAAATCAGTCACCATTAGCGAGCTCGGTGGTTTTGGGGAAATCGTGATATCATCGATTTCTGTTAGCCAGTCTTGCCAAAATGATCCTTGTGTTTCAATGGCCACTTTCCATCCTTGCTCGTGACATTGGTTGATGAATTCACCCAACCCTTTATGAAGAGCAGGATTGCCCCCTGAAATCGTTATATGTGAAAAAGCGTCTCCGCCGATTTCTTTGAGTGAAGAAATGATTTCCTCTGCTTTCATTGCAGTACTTTTACCGGTTCCATCCCAAGTGAATTTGGAGTCGCACCATGAACATGAATAATCACATCCGCCCGTACGGACAAACATCGTCTTTTGTCCAATGACCATTCCTTCACCTTGTATGGTGGGTCCGAATATTTCCATCACAGGTATTTTCATAGCAGATCCTCCGCTTTCGGACGATACACAACATAGCTGGTAGGGGTTTCACGAACCACAACTTGAATACATTTTGGTTGGTTGGACAAAGTCATCAATTTCTGTTGGATGGTCGTCCAAATCACTTGAGCTACTTGTTCGGTCGTAGGGTTATTCTGTTTGAATTCTGGATGATCATTCAGCACTGTATGATCATATTTTTTGTGAATGAGATGTTTAATCACTTTGAAATCAATAAGAAAACCCATTTCATCCAGTTCGTCTCCAGCAATCGTAATGTTGATGAAGTACGTATGGCCGTGCATATATTGGCAGTTGCCCGCGTCGGCATGTGGAATGAAATGCGCCGCAGACAAATGCATATCTTTGTTTAATTCAAATCGGTAAGTATGAGGTGTTTGTGGGTAAAATTGCTGAATCACTGGGCTGCACTCCCTTGTTTTTCTTCAAGGTAAGTTGTTAACCCATTTTTGCGCAATACGCATGACGGACACTCGCCACAGCCATCCCCGCGAACTCCTTCATAACAAGTGAGTGTTTTGGTGCGGACAAAATCCAACGCGCCTAATTCATCAGCGAGTTTCCATGTTTCCGCTTTATTCAACCACATTAATGGTGTTTGGAATTCAAGTGAAGTATCCATAGCCAGGTTAATGGAAACATTAAGTGCTTTTACAAATACATCACGACAATCTGGGTATCCACTGAAATCAGTTTCACAAACGCCTGTAATGATATGGCGTGCCCCAATTGACTGAGCATAAACGGCCGCAAATGATAGGAATAAATGATTTCTTCCTGGGACGAATGTTGATGGCAATTCACCATCGACTGCATCGGTTACTGCAATGTCATCTCTGGTAAGTGCATTGGCAGATAGCTGGTTGATTAGTGTCATATCCAACACTTTAAATGGCACGTTTAATTCCTTGGCAATTTCTTCTGCACATGTAATTTCTTCGATATGTCGTTGACCGTAGTCAAACGTAACTGTATACACTTCTTCGTACTGTGTTAAAGCCCACAGTAGACAAGTGGTACTGTCCTGGCCACCACTAAAGACGACCACTGCTTTTCCTTGTTTCATTGCTCATTTCTCCTTTTGAAGAATGAGTATTCGACATCTCTATTTAGGTGATTCAGTTTTCGAACATCACATATAAACATGAAAATGGCAGTCACCGAGCGAATCGGCGGATGCATGAACTGAATTGGGGCTGATTAAGCACAAAAAACTGTAATGCTAAGCAACAGTTTTCACCTTAGTTTTTTATAGAGGGAGTTTGCGAACCTCTTCCTATTTTGTTACATCGTACATAATAGCACAGAACGGATAGAGTGCATATAAAATAGGGGCTTTTAATAGTGTTGAGTCCGTTGCACCAAATAAAAAGGCATGAAGATTAAATTATCTTCATGCCGGTTTTAAAGTAGTCATTATTAAAGAATAGGAGATAGAAGTCTGGAGAAAGACTCCTTCAATTTAATTATTCTTGTCCGGGATTCATAAAGTTCCCATGTTAACTCCCTGGATAACAACATATCCTGCTCAAATAACTCAGCCAATTGATGGGAAGTTTCCCGATCATAAATAAAGGCATTCACTTCGAAGTTTAATTTGAAACTGCGTACATCAATATTTGCTGTCCCAACAGTAGAGGCTTCATCGTCGACTACAATCATTTTCGTATGCAGGAAACCATTGTCGTAAATATATACTTTTGCCCCTGCTTTTATTAGATTGCCGACGTACGAGTAAGTCGCCCAGTAAACAAACATATGGTCAGGTTTATTTGGAATCATAATCCGTACATCAATACCGGATAGACAAGCAATGCGAAGTGTATCCATAAAACTCGCATCGGGAATGAAATAAGGTGATTGAATATAAATATATTTCTTAGCCATTGTAATTAACTTCAAATAACCATTTTTGATTTGTTCCCACTCTGAATCAGGTCCACTTGAAACAATTTGCAAGCCGACTGATCCTTTCAAAGGAATAGCAGGGAAATAACGATCGGAGTATTCGATATCCTGTTCCTTCGATGCCGCCTGGTTCCAGTCCAAAATAAATCTTGTTTGCAAAGGGTGAAGGGCACTGCCTTCAATGCGTAAATGTGTATCGCGCCAATAGCCGAATTTGCGATCTAATCCTAAATACTCGTCTCCAACGTTAAATCCACCAATATAGCCGACGCGTCCATCAATTACAACGATTTTGCGATGATTACGGTAATTCATTCGAGGATTAACGAGCGGCATGATCGAAGGGAAAAATGCTTCCACTTCGCCACCCAAATCCATAAGTTCCTTGAAATGTTTTTTACGAACTCCCCGTGAGCCCATATCATCAAAAAGTAAACGGACCTTCACGCCTTGCTTTGCCTTTTTAATGAGTACATCATAGATGCGACGACCGAGACCATCTAAACGGAAAATATAATATTGAATATGAATGTGGTCTTTCGCGTGTTCCAGGTCTTCTAATAAAGCGGAAAACTTTTCATTTCCATCATTGTAAATCGTCAATGCATTATCCTGTGTCAGTACAGCATGATTGTTACGCAAGTGCATGTAAATCATATCTTGGTAGTCTTGGGAATCGTCAAGACGATACTCAAAAGTTCCTTCTTCGATTGCATCAATTTGATAATCTATCAAGTTATCAATCCCGATTTTACTGCGACCTTCCCATCGGAATAAATGCCTTTTACGTAATTGTCTACCCAACATCAAATAAAGAATGAATCCTAGGATAGGAATAAAAAATAAGACCATCAACCATGCCCATGTTGAAGAGGCATCTCGCCGCTCAAGGAAGATTAACACAATGGCTAGAAAAATATTAAGTATGATAATGGCGGAAAAGCCGATGCCGAGTAAATTGGCAGCCATATAGTCCCTCCTAAATAAACTGATTTGGTCATATTTAAGTATAGCTTAAAGTAACATAAGAAAGAAGGGGGTGAAAAATCGAACAGTTAAATGAATGTTTCTCGACTCCTTAAGCTTTTGGCTGTGGTGACTTTATTATGAGCAGGGGGGATTATTTTGGATTATTTATTTATCTTTATCAATGCCGCCATATTGCTACTCTTAATTGGACTTCTTATATACATGGGACGGAAGCATATTTCATTTTCAAAAAGGGTGTTCACAGGACTTGGCTTAGGGATTGCATATGGTCTAGTTTTACACTATGTATATGGGACAGATTCTGAAATACTGAGTGAATCAGTCCAATGGTTCAATCTAGTTGGAAATGGTTACATCAAATTGCTTCAAATGATTGTTATGCCATTAGTGTTCATTTCCATCCTTTCAGCCTTTACCAAGATTACAATCGGGAAAAATTTCGGCAAAAAGACGGGCCTTATTTTAAGCTTATTGATTGGTACTACAGCAGTTGCTGCTGCAGTCGGAATCCTTTCAGCGGTTGTATTCGATTTAGATGCTTCCCAAATTGTGAGCGGAGACGCTGAAACGGAGCGCGGCGCTTACATTGAAATGCGTACGGCAGAAGTGGCTGATCTAACATTGCCACAACAGATTGTTGATTTGTTACCAGGAAACCCATTCCTTGATTTCACAGGTGCACGACCGACTTCCACTATTGCTGTTGTCATTTTTGCTGCATTTTTAGGCTTCGCTTATTTAGGAATAGCTAGAAAAGAAGAAGAACATGCGGCTGTACTAAAAAGCACTGTGGATGCAGTGTATGCATGGATCATGCGTGTTGTGAAAATCATCTTACGTTTGACGCCATATGGAATTTTGGCCATTATGGCACGCACCGTTGCCATGTCTGATTTTGATGCCATTTATGATTTAGGTAAGTTTGTCATTGCGTCATACGTCGCATTGATTATTATGTTTGCTATTCACTTATTGATCGTTTCACTTTCTGGATTAAACCCATTCACTTATGTGAAAAAAGCAGCTGAACCATTATTGTTTGCTTTCACTTCACGATCAAGTGCAGGTACTTTACCACTGACAATCAATGCTCAAACTACTCGTTTAGGTGTACCAGAAGGTATTGCTAATTTTGCAGGTTCATTCGGATTATCCATTGGCCAAAATGGTTGTGCAGGTATTTATCCTGCGATGCTTGCGGTCATGATTGCGCCAACAGTAGGACAAAATCCATTAGAGCCGATGTTCCTGTTAACGTTGATTGCTGTTGTAGCCATTAGTTCGTTCGGCGTGGCTGGGGTTGGCGGAGGCGCAACTTTTGCTGCTATTCTCGTATTGTCCGCAATGGATTTACCTGTTGCATTAGCCGGGTTACTAATTTCAGTCGAGCCTTTAATTGATATGGGACGTACAGCGCTAAATGTAAGTGGCGCTATGGTGTCAGGTGTTACGACTTCTAAAATAACAGGCGAGCTGGATACTGATATGTACAATGAAGCAATCGATAACCAAACAGTGTAAGGATATAACGTTTTATTGAATGACGGGGGTACTCCATTAGTGTATAACACTTTTGGGGTACGCCCGTTTTTTACTTGTTTCAAAATTGTAATTTTGCATGAAGCTTAGATAAAACACTCCTGACGTCCGTCTCTTGCTACGTCTGCAGACGGATTAATTACATACGCCTCCTTGATATCCTTAAGTACATAACATTACGGGTAAGTGAGCGGGAGGAATTCATATGTTTGCTATCGTCAAACCACAAGGGTTTTTTGGTTGCAGAAGAGACATGAACTTAGAAACGACCGTATCGTCTGAAAAAACGGGCAGGGTTGAAGTTGCCCCGTTACCGATGAACGTGGAAGAAAAGGATTCAAACAACCATAAGAATTTGTGAATAAGGGCCGTGCAAAGGATATGCACAGCCCATCTTTTTTTTGAGCATGGGGGTTTTAAAGGGAACTGTATAAAATTTCTTTAAAATGACAGAACTTCCAGTCCCCTAAAACGTCCAATTTAATAAAGTGGAAGGTGCATGCAATGTATTGGTGTAAAATCGCTCGAACAGAGAAAGAATTTGAGGCAATAGCTAAACTGAATTATGAAACATTCGTAGAGGAGATACCTCAGCATGAACACCATCCGAGTGGCAAACGTACAGACGAATTCCATGCTGAGAATACATATTTAATCGTACTGAAAAACCAAGAACTAGTGGGAATGATTGCACTTCGTGATGAACGCCCATTTTCCCTGGACCGCAAAATGGGACCGGTAGAACATGGGCTTCCTGAAGAAGCGTTGGACGGCAAATTATGTGAAATACGATTGCTTTCGGTCCGCAAAGATCATCGGAACGGTCGTGTATTTTTCATGCTGGCACGTGCATTGGCTGACCATGCCTATGAAAAAGGCTATGGGGCAGCGGTCATTTCAGGAACCGTCCGGGAATTAAAACTTTACGACCAACTCGGTTTCAAAGCGTTTGGAAAACCTGTAGGAAGTGGGGAAGCCGTTTTTGTCCCCATGTATTTGACTAAACAGCATTATGAACAATCGGTTGCTGCTCGCTTTCAAAGCAAGCGCTATACTTTCTATCCGGGTCCGAATGAATTAAGTGTGGAAATGAAAAAAGTTTTTCAGCGCTCACCGATCTCCCATCGGTCATATCAATTTGAAGCGTCTCTGAAACGGGTACGGACCATGCTCTTGGAAATGGCAGGGGCATCACATGTTCATTTGCTGGCAGGAAGCGGGACACTTGCCAATGAAGCCATGATCGCCCAAATTACACAGCTCGAATCCAAAGGGGTAATTTTGGTTAATGGTGCATTTGGGGAACGTTTGAAACAACAGGCTCAAAGATGGGGTCTGGCGTACGACACTATAGAAATGGAGTGGGGAGAGCCATTCGATTATTCAGAAGTGGAACATCATTTGAAGTCTGGTATGTACGGATGGATTTTACTGACACATGGGGAAACCTCCACAGGGATGCTGAATGATGTGGCTCCGATTAAGAAACTTTGTAATGAACTTGGAATCAAGGTGTGTATGGATTGTGTCAGTTCGTTCGGCGCAGTTCGCTTTCAGCTTAAAAACATCTACTTGGCATCGGGTGTAAGTGGGAAAGCAATCGGTTCGATGTCTGGAATGGCAATGGTTTTTTCAAATCACATAATCGAAGAATCACACACCATTCCAACATATTTGGATCTGGGGTGTTATTCGAATGGTCAAATCCCATTCACTTATTCTTCTCAAATGCTTGCAAGCCTTGAGATTGCGTTGGGTGCATACAGGCAAAATGAACGTTATGACTTGTTAAATACCCGCTATCAAACGCTTTTAATGGCGGAAACCAACAAAGAGCTTGAATTTTTGACTGGGCAGGGCTATCCAATGATTGTGACCCTCAAAGTTCCGTCGAAAACGGAGTACCTTGTCAAGGATGCGAGACTTTCTGGATTTGATCTTCATGCTCAAAGTGAATATTTGAAGCAAAGAAAGTGGGCCCAACTGTCACTCATTCAGCCAGATTTTGAAGAAGCTTTCGAGAAATTCCTATTGTGGCTTCATCATTACAAAGCATATGAAAAGCAGTGAACTCAGAAGGAGTCACTGCTTTTTAGCAAGTCGTTATACGTATGGAGAATAAACGTTTTATATGGTGTTTCGGGTAACGGTAGAATCAAGTCATGACCAATCTTGGCTTCATTCACCGCTTTTTCTTTATCACCAAGTTTAGCGTAGCATTTCGCACGATAGGCATGAACCTCATAACTCATTGATAAATCAAGTGGGTGATGGGAATAGTCGGGCACTTTATATTGGTTTAGTAGCGTCAGCGCTTTATTGATTTGACCCAGCCCGAATAATGATTTTCCTTTTTCGAGCAGGTAGTGGTTGGTATCCTCTGTATTCTTATACAGTTCTTTTCCGAGTTCTAGAAAATGTTCGATATGGGTCAGCGCTTTATCGTACTCATGTGCATAGGAGTTGTAATAATGTGCTTCCAGTAATTCTGCCATGGCTGTGGAATAAAGATTTTCTGCGAATTCTCCGTATTGTCTGACCTTGCGGAGATAGTATTCACGGTCCGCATCGTTTCCGTTGATAATGGCCTGGGCTCCAGCCAATCGATATAAATCGTCGATGCGGTAAAAAATTCGTTCTTCTTTTGAGTAAGATAAGGCTTCATTCATTTTCAACTGGGATTCTTCATATTTGCCAACTGCCGAATATAAAATGGATTCAATGTACATGTAGTCAAGGGTGGTCACGGCATCCAGTTTGATAGCGGGTGAATCAAAACGGGCATGTTCTTCCAAAATAATCGACAAGGCTTCTTCGTAAGCGTGTTGGTTGAACTTGATTAACCCTTTAAACATCGCTAGCGATGCCCACTGATTGTATAGATGCAATTGCTCGTAAAGTTTCATTGCCTGATTATAGTAAGTTTCCCAATCATCACGTTTTAAATAGTAGCCGCATTTACTGTAAATCTCGAGTAAACGTGCTGATTCGTAACTGATTGACAATTTATCGACAACCGGCTGAACGAGTTCAATTATTTGTTGGTGTTCGTCCTTTAAATCCGAGAATTCCACTTTATATAATTTTTCCACTTGGGCCAACAAACTTCTTTTTTCCGTTTGACTGACGTCTTCCATCAATTCGGACGATTCAATCCCAAGTCTTTTTGCAATATAAGATAAGCTCTCCATAGAAGGTTGGGCTTTGCCGTTTTCAATTAAACTCAACATCCCTTTTGTTAGCTGATCTCCAGCTAATGCTTCTAGTGTGAGTTTCTGTTGCTTGCGTAATTTTCTGATACGTAATCCAAGTGAATCCATAACAATCGCTCCATTTCTAATTAGTTTAATTATATTAAACTTTTGGTTGCAAGGGAAGTTTTTTCGTGTTATTATTTGTTTAATTAAATTAAACTTTCGAAAAGGGGAATGAGTCATGGAAGAATCCATGAAGTTAAAAAAAGCGACCTATCACTTGTGGACGTTCACCATTAGTAAATTAATTTCGACGTTCGGTGTCAGTGTCTTTTCGTTTGGAATCAGCTTTTATATTTTATCGGTAACAGGCTCTGCAACGAGCTTCGCTATAGTGCTGATCTGCAGCATACTGCCAAGAGTTCTCGTTGCGCCGTTTGCAGGGTATGCAGCGGATAAATATCCGAAAAAAATGATTGTTATCGTTGCACAGATATGCAGTGTGTTGGCGGTAGGAGGGTTATTGGTTGTTAGTCTAACTTTTGGTCTTTCACTGATCGCCATTTATATTACGCAAATCATTTTATCAATTACCTCGTTGTTTTCTGGGGTTACATTCAGTTCTTCCATTGCAAATTTGGTGGATGATGCACGAATTCAAAAAGCGATGTCTTTCAATCAAATGTCAATGTCAATTGCATCAATAGGAGGACCTGCGGTAGGAGGTCTATTATTCGGTCTGGTATCCATGAAAATGTTCCTCATCATTCACATGGTCAGTTACATCATTGCTGTCATTCTTGAATCCACTATGGATTTCAATTTGTACTCGAAGAAAGCGGCTGAATTTATGGAAGAGAAAAAAGAAACGATGCTTGAAAACATGAAAGCTGGCATCACTTACTTGAAACAGCACAGGGTACTTTCGGTAATCGTATGGGTAGCGTTAGTAATCAATTTCTTTTTCGGTGCGTTTACGGTTGGTTATTCTTACATCCTCGTAGAAGAACTGAAGGTTCAATCCGCCCATTTCGGTATAACGGAAGGAGCAATGTCTATCGGAATGCTGTTGGCTTCCATTTATTTAGCCGCACGCAAGGAGATTAAGTTTCCGCTTATTGTCTCGAAAAGAGGGATTATTATAATGGGGCTTCTGATGGCCGCTGCCACGCTGCCCTTACTTGTGACTCTTTCTTATATGGGGATTGTCAGTTTCTATTTCGTTCTCATGTTCTCCTTTGGTGTGGCCATGATTTTTGTTAATACACCGATTGGCGTCATGATGCAAAAACAAATAGCGGAGGAGTACAGAGGTCGGGTTTTCGGACTCCTTGAAACGATGGCTATGTCATTGATGCCACTTGCGATGGTGTTGTTCGGTTTCTTGTTCGATATCGTACCTGCACAATATGTATTGCTAGCTTCAAGTTCCATTATGTTGGCAGCCGTCATTTACATGCTTCGACCATCCGTCATGAAACAAGCACATCCGGATTTGGAAGTAGAAATGGTTTCTGAACCAATTAAAGCTGTATCAACCCAATAAAAAAATCCAGCCCCTCAAATCATGAGGAGGCTGGATTTTCGTTTTTCAATGACTTACTGGAGTTGCGGAACAAGATAATTAAGACAATAGAAATCAGCGCAAGAACAGCTGATAAAACATATACGTTATCTGGCTGTACGGTAAAAATCCATGTGAACAGAAGGGGACCGATAATACGACCCATATTGTCCATCGAATACGTCATACCTGCCGCTGTTCCATATCTGCCACCAGACTCTTTTGTCGTCAATGAAACCAATACTGTTCGTGCAAGTGCATTTCCGGCTGTAAAGACGCTGAGTGCAAAGCCGGCCCACAGAAGGCTGCCTGTAAATAGTAATAATATCAGTCCAATGGCTGTTACTACCTGTGCCGCCATAATCCATTTCGTTTCCTGACCATTTTTCACACGTCGAACGACACCGCCTTGAATAGCGGCATCTACTAAACCACTTGCCATAAATAAATAGCCGAGTTGCAGAGGAGTAATCGATATTTTATCAATTTGGAACAACTGGAATGTAGCTTCCAGGCCTGCAAGCAGAAACGTCACCATAAATGAGAACAAGAAGAGATAGCGAATTCGATACTGCCAGAGTTTGTTGGCACCTTTTGGCACAATGGCTCTTTTTCTTGCTTCCCCTCTAGATGCCGGTTCTTTTAAAATAAGACCCGCATACACCATCAAGGCTAGTATCAATAAAGCCGAAACAATGAAGGGAAGTTGCAGTGTAAGGCCACCGAGGACACCGCCAATAGCAGGTCCGAAAATGAAACCGAGTCCTATTGACATCCCAAGCAAGCCCATATATTTGTTGCGTTCTTCTTCAGTCGTCATATCCGCTACAAACCCGGTAACGGCTGTATATAATGCTCCGGAAAAAATACCTCCGACGATTCGTGAGACATATAACATCGGCAGCTGCTCAATAAAGAGAGCGAAAATCAAAAAACTCATACTGAAACCTAATAGGCCAATCAGAATTAATTTTTTTCTTCCTGTTCGATCCGATAATGAACCCCACAGTGGAGCTGTAAAGAAGGAAGCTAATGCATAAATCGTCAATAATCCGCCAACGTGAACTTCACTGTAACCCTGCTCCAAAACTACCTCAGGCAAAATTGGAATGATGATTCCAAAACCTAAATACACAAAAAATTGTACAGACATTAATAACAAAATGGCTTTCTTCATTTCAAAAGAACCCGCTTTCTAAACTCAATCCGTATAATTCATTTTACTCACAAATCAACCTTCAAACAACAAAGGACAAAAAAAAAAGTGGAAAGCGCATATCTAGCCTGACGACGGCGCTGGAAGGACCTCAGGCGAAAGTTCCCTTTCGCCTGAGGGCACGTGGAACTAGACATATAAAAACTTGAAAGAAAGATAATACATATAAAAATTCATGCCTTTTTATAAGTTTTAAAAAACCCGCAGATAGTATTCTGCGGGAGAAAATTAAAGTTTTGCACGTTGAAGACGCAGTGCATTTAATACAACCGAAACCGAACTAAATGCCATGGCAGCCCCAGCAACCCAAGGTGCAAGTAATCCGGCAGCCGCAATCGGGATGCCGATTGAATTGTAGGCTAATGCCCAGAATAAATTTTGTTTAATATTTCGTACTGTCAAACGACTCATGAGTAATGTGTCAGGTACACGCAGTAAATCTCCGTGCATCAATGTTACGTCTGCCGCTTCCATCGCAACGGCCGTTCCAGTGCCCATGGCAATTCCGATATCAGCAACGGCTAAAGCTGGAGCGTCATTGATGCCGTCACCGACCATGGCAACCTTGCGACCTTCATCTTTCAGAGAAGTGATGACTTCTGCTTTTTTCGTAGGGAAGACACCTGCAACGACATGTTCGATGCCAACTTGTCTCGCAATCGCCTGCGCGGTTGTTTCCTGATCGCCAGTTAACATCACCACGTGAATGCCCATTTGCTGTAACTTTTGAATAGCTGCCTTTGAAGTTTCTTTTACTTGATCAGCGATTGCAATCGTGGCGACATGAACATCATCAACGGCCATGAACATGACCGTTTTCCCGTCCTGTTCGAGTGAAGAAGCTTGATCCAATGCCGAGTCTAACTCGATCGTGTGGTCAAACAAAAGTTTACGTGTACCAATGACAATTGCTTTGGAATTAATAGTACTCTTAATGCCGTGCCCTGGAATCGCTTCAAATGAAGAACTCTTATACTGGATTTCATTGATTTCCTTACCAAAAGAAGTAATCGCATGTGCTATTGGATGCTCAGAATTACTTTCGGCAGCCGCAGCCAACAGAATGAGTGTTTGTCGATCCTGCTGATTTGCAACAATAAACTCTGTTACAGCAGGTTTACCTTTTGTGATGGTTCCAGTTTTATCGAACACAACCGTATCTATAGATTTTGTGTTTTCCATTGCTTCAGCTGTCTTGAATAATATCCCAAGCTCAGCCGAGCGACCTGATCCCGCCATAATTGAAGTAGGAGTTGCAAGCCCAAGCGCACATGGACAAGCAATGACCAGTACAGCAATCGTACTTTCCAATGCCGAGGCAAAGTTACCGATGTCCACAAAAAGGTACCAAACTAGGAAAGTCAGAAGAGCAAGTCCTACAACAACCGGCACAAATATACCCGAGATTCGGTCTGCCAATCTTTGTATCGGAGCTTTGGATCCTTGTGCTTCTTCAACCACACGGATAATGGAAGACAGAACGGTGTCTTTACCGATCTTCGCAGCTTTTATTCGCAGTGCTCCATTCGCATTGATTGTTGCAGCGAAGACTTCATCATTTTGTGCTTTTTCAACAGGCAAACTTTCTCCGGTCAGCATGGATTCATCCACCGCAGATGAACCGGATAGGACAACGCCGTCAACCGGAATGGATGAACCTGGCTTAATAAGCAAGATATCGCCTTTTTGTACAGATTCTATAGGGATTTCACGCGTCTGGCCATTTTCCTCAATTATGGCTAATGACGGTTGAAGATTCATTAATTTTTTTATAGCATCTGAAGAATGCCCTTTCGCACGCGCTTCGAAGACTTTCCCTAGTAAAATTAGGGTAATCAACACTGCGCTTGTTTCGAAATACAGTCCGAGCATATGTGTTTCCCCGTGTTGCAAGCTATCCAATACGAGATAAATACTGTAAAAATAAGCTGCCGATGTACCGAGAGCAACTAAAACATCCATATTGGCACTCTTATTGCGAAGTGCAAAATACGCCCCTTTATAAAACATCCAGCCAATCCAAAATTGAACCGGTGTCGCTAATGCCCATTGAACAAATGGATTCATTAATAGCTCTGGAACATATAACGCTGAAGTAAATGAAAAATGTCCTAACATTGTCCATAAAAGGGGAAGTGATAGAATGGCAGAAATCCAGAACAAACGGGTTTTCTTTTGAATGTCCGCTTTTTTATAATCAATGGCTTCGGCTTTTGCATCATTTTTGAAAGTTGCATCGTACCCTAAATCTTGGATTTTCTTCACAATGTCATGTGGGTTTGTCTGATTCGGATTAAATGAAATCTTTCCTGTTTCAAGCGCTAAATTTATGGCTGCTTCATTTACACCAGGCAAATTATTCAATCCTTTTTCAATACGGGTTGAACAAGCTGCACATGTCATTCCTTGAATTCTCAGGTCAACTTGCTCACTGATTACGTCATAGCCAAGTCCGCGAACTTGGTCTTCTAACTGATTCGGTTGAATGGTTTTCGCATCGTATGTAATATGTGCTTTTTCAGTTGCAAAGTTAACGGTAGCGGAAGATACACCTTCCATTTTCTGAAGCCCTTTTTCAATGCGATTTGCACAGGCTGCACAAGTCATACCGGTTATCCATAATTCTTGTTGAGTGTCAATCATAATTTTACCTCCTTATACATACCTTTACGGGGTATATAAAATGTTGAAAAAAAACTGCGAATTTCGCAGTCTTAATTTAATACTTATTTAGCTACCGAGTATCCTTGCTCTTCTATCGTATCCGTAATTTTTTCAACTTCAACTACGTCTTTGTTAAATTCAACACCCACTGTGCCGTTTTCCAGATGTACCTGCACGTTATCAACACCAGAAATTTTTGTAACACTGCTTTCAATTGCTTTAACACAATGTCCACAAGACATACCTTCCACTTTTAATGTAACGTGATCTACCATTGGAATTCCTCCTCGTTATTTTCGCATTAGTTTTTGAACCGTTGTTAGTAATTCATCCAGCACATCATCTTCGCCTGCAGCTAATCGTTCTTTCACACAGCCTTTTAAATGACCAGCAAGAAGAACTTTTGCAACACTGTTTAAGGCAGATTGAGTTGCTGATAATTGGGTAATAATATCATCGCAATAGACATCTTTATCAACCATGCCTTTAATCCCGCGTATTTGTCCTTCAATTCGGTTTAGCCGGGTGGTTAAATCTTTTTTTACGGAATCTGGATGATGGCTTTTTCTACAAGTCGTTGGTTCTAGAGGTTCCTCAAGTGGTGAAGCATCAGTATTAGTGGTCATGATTTTATCACCTCCAGATTTTCTTAAGTATAAAGTACCGTCGGGGGGTATGTAAAGAAAAGAGAATCAAAAATCCCCAAACTTGAAAAATAAGTTTGGGGGGGTGGTTTAAAGATGTCTCGGTTCTGAAATTTCATGGAGAGCTTGAGAAGCTTCATGTGCTGTCTCACTTGGTACAGATAAATCTGCAAGAGCTACGAAGCCAACAAGTTGTTCATTCTTGATGACAGGAAGTCGGCGGATACGGTGTTGCGCCATGATTTCAGCCGCTTCCTGAGAAGTAGATTCAGGACCTACAGAAATGACTTCATCCGACATGACATCTTTTACAAGACGCTTGCCATTTTTTGCAACAGACCTTGTAACGATATCTCGGTCAGTAATCATCCCGATTACACGTGAACCTTCAACTACTGGCATACATCCGATGTCCAAAGCACGCATGCTTTGGGCAATTTCCGATATTAAATCGGTAGGTGTACATGTCACGATATCTCGTGACATGATGTCTTTAATTTTCACAAGAATCCCTCCTTATAATAATGGTTAGTATGATTTACAAAGGACTAAAATATGTAACAAAATTGAAAGATTTAAAATAGGCTAAACGTGGTATAATAAGTGTATAAAATAGAAAGTCAAATTTATAAAACGATTTTCTTGAACCTGAACCTTTTAGTAAATGAATACGTTCCTAAACTAGAGGAAGGATAGAGGTGGATTGGATGACGAAAGAAGTTGATTTGCGAAAAATCGTTTCGAACTTGTCAAAGTTGGGTGTCACCGTAACGCTTACCAAATCTCGTCTCGAAATGTTAAAAGCACTCGCTGCACCAACTCAGACTCCACATACTCAAGGCTGAATCCACAACTTAGATCATACATTCGAGACACCTACCAAAAAGTAGGTGTTTTTTTATACGAACTTTTGATAATTTTTAAAATGATTCTTATAAAAATTAGTACGAACCGGCTCCCTTTCCGCAGACAAACCAGCAAGCCTCCTCGCTAAATTCGAGAAAGTTGCTCCAAAATTTAAAAGTTGCCCCAATTACAAAATCCTGCCCCATAAAAAAGGAACAATTATGTAGTTTTCATACTTGTTGGCTCATATGGAACGTACGGTTAGCGCAAATATACGTTAAACAAAAAAAGGATTACGCGATAATTGCGTAATCCTTTTTTATTATTCATCGTCAGAAGAACCAAACATATACGTGCGGTGATGGAATTTCATGCTGAACACCAATCCTAAAGCCAGCATATTCCCCATTAACGAACTACCCCCATAACTGATAAAAGGAAGCGGGATAMCCGTTATCGGTAATAGCTGAATGGTCATCCCGATGTTTTGGAATACGTGGAATGTAATCATGGCAATAATGCCGGCACATACATACGTACTAAATGGATCTTTCAGCGTTAATGTAATTTTGGTCAAGTGGTAAATCAGCAAGAAAAACAGACTCACGACAATACTTGCGCCAATAAATCCATACTCTTCACCGATTACCGTGAATATAAAATCTGTATGATTTTCAGGAACGTATACTTCACGTCCTTGATAGCCTTTACCGGTAATTCCACCAGAGCCGATTGCGGTCATCGCATTAATCAAGTTATAGCCTTCCGACGTTGAATAGGAATACGGATCAAGCCATGAATAAATACGACCGAACTGATAAGCCTTAAAGCCGAATTTTTCCGAAAGAAAATCCTGCATGAAAACAGCCATCCAGAGCAAGGAACCTCCGATTAAAGCGGTTCCCGCAAAAATCGGAACAATCAACTTCCATGTGACACCACCCACAATAATCATTGCTGCGGTGATGGCCAAAAATACAAGTGAAGTACCAAGGTCTGGCTGTTGCATGATGAACAGTAAAGGTATAAGTGCCGTCGCCATGATTTTCCCCAATAGAATCAGGTCTGTTTTCATTGTTTTTGACACGAAATTTTCATGATGATTACTAATCATGCGTGCCATTGCTAAAATAAAGAACGTTTTCATGAATTCCGACGGTTGAATGCTCCCGATACCCGGTAAGTGGAACCAACTTTTTGCTCCACCACGTTTTTCAGCGATTTGACCTTCGCCGCCAGGTGCCAAAACAAGGGCAATTAAAATGAGAATCCCAATAGCATAAAGAACCCACGACATCTTTTTATATTGTTCGGGTTCGAATAACATAGTGAATCCTATAATCACTGCACCCACGATGTACCATAAAACTTGTCTAGGGATGAAATTAATCGGGTATTGACCTGATGATTGTGCAGACGAAATTGCGAACAAACTTACAATGAATAGCAGTAATAATATAAAAGCCAACGTCCAGTCGAAACGATCAGCAAATCCTTTGTTATTTTCCATAGTTGTCACCTGAATTTCTAATTTAAAGTTATAACTTATCAATTATACCGTAAAAGATAAGCAAATGCTTGTGCAGTATGTACTGACGAAGAACATCTTAAAATGTTTCATTCTTCTCAAAGTGAGATTATAATGAAAGGAGGAATGGAGTGATGATAATGGTGAAAAAGGCACGTGATACAGAAGATTACCTTCACCATATTTATATACATATGAACGAGGCTGATCAATTTGTGATCTTCAGCGGTCTTACAATGCAACAATTTGTCCGAAATGCAGGACCATTGCAACATCTATTGTTACTTAAGCATGAATACGAAGATAGTTCGTTTAACATGCATACCCAGCTGGAATTTGTACCAGATGAAGAGGTCTTGTCATTTACCAAAGAATTTATGGATAAACCAACTGATTTGAGATGGATTGATTTTGCGGATGAACGCAGACTCAATATGTTAACGCCTCAGGAACAAGCAGAACTATTATATATCGGGCATAAAAAAGAACCGATTCGATCACCATTTTATTATCAACTCCAAAATCGTTACGTCTATTTATCCAATGAAGAAGAGAGTATGACGAAAATTTATTTTCGTGAATTGAATGATTCAATTCATTTGGTCGTTAATATACTAAATCAAGTGGTCCGTGACAAAGAGAGGGGTGCCCCTTTTTGGCGCAGGAAACAAAAAGAAGGGTACCCTGAACTGACGGTGGACCAATTTATTACACATAAACCTTTGATGAAGGAAGGCGTACTGCTTTCGTTATTCAAACTCGAAAAATCAAAAGCAAGCTATGATTTAGAAATCCGTTCTTTGCCAGAATCGGTATTCCCCGATGAAATATGGGACGAATTAACTGCAGTCATGAAACAAAATCCGGACGAAACCATCCGTTTCTAACTACAATCCCTTGCAAAGATGAGTGCAAGGGATTGTTTTTTGATTAGTGTACGTGGGTAAACATGGTTCATGTTAAAATAAATGTATCCAATATTGTGGAGGTATTAAAATGAAAAAAAGAATAGGTTTATTATACGGTGGGAAATCTGCCGAACACGAAGTATCTTTATCGACAGCTCGTGCAGTGACACAAGCTTTAAATTTCAATGAATATGATGTGTTTCCAATATACATTACACATGAAGGCGAATGGCGTAAAGGTGCCCAATTATTGGCCCCGGTAGAAACAATTGAACAATTGCAATTTGATAATACATTCAATCAAGAATTGCCTAATAATATTTCAAGCTTCTTACCGTCTCAACAGGAGACAGACGAAAACGCGCTGGACGTGATTTTCCCTCTTTTACATGGACCAAATGGCGAAGATGGAACGGTACAGGGATTGCTTGAAGTATTGAATCTTCCTTACATCGGTAATGGTGTTCTAGCATCTTCTGCCGGAATGGATAAAGTTATCATGAAACAGCTCTTCGCGATTGCTGGTCTGAAACAAGTACCATTCGTTCATTTCATCCGTAAAGAATGGCAAAAAAACCAAGAGAATTTGATTGGGAAAATGGAGAAAGAACTAGCTTGGCCAGTTTTCGTTAAACCGGCAAACCTCGGTTCAAGTGTGGGAATCAGCAAAGCCTCAACTCGTGAAGAGTTAATCGCAGCTGTGGATATGGCATTGAAGTACGATCGCAAAATTATCGTCGAACAGGGCATTAAAGCACGTGAAATTGAAATGGGTGTACTAGGTAACGATTCGCCGAAATGTTCTGTGCCAGGTGAAATCAAACCGTTGAAAGATTTTTATGATTACCAAGCAAAATACAAAGACGGCAACACGGCGATGATAATTCCTGCGGACGTCACTGAAGAAGTGGAAGCTATTTTGCAAGGCAACGCAATCAAGGCTTTTAAAGTATTGGATTGCTCAGGACTAGTGAGAGCTGACTTCTTTGTAACGGATGCAGATGAAGTGCTAATTAATGAAGTGAATACATTACCTGGCTTTACGCCATTCAGTATGTTCCCATTGTTATGGCAGCACACAGGCGTGAATTACGCGGAATTAATCGATCAGCTGATTGAGCTTGCGATCGAAAGACATGCCGAAAAACAACAACTACACTATACAATGGATTGAGTGTGAATAATTTTGAAAAAATCATTACAAACAGTTGCTGGGTGGTTAAACATAAATGACGAAGTAAAACCGGATGTCACGGTAAGTGGCGTATCGATCAATACTAAAACCATTCAACCTGGAGATTTATTCATTCCGTTCAAAGGTGAAAAAGTGAATGGTCATCAATATGTGACTCAAGCTTTTGAAAAAGGAGCATCAGCAGCTCTTTGGCAGAAGGATGAACCAAATCCTCCACAAAATCTCCCTTTGCTTTTTGTGGAAGACAGTGAAATAGCGTTGCAGCAAATGGCACGCGCATATCGGAAAGATCATCCGGCAACGTTCATTGGCATTACGGGATCAAATGGGAAAACATCCACTAAAGATTTGGTGGCGGGTGTACTATCTCCTTATTTCCGTGTCCAAAAAACGGCAGGAAACTTCAACAATAACTTGGGATTACCGATTACGATCTTATCGTTGGATGAAGACACCGAGTTTGCCATCCTTGAAATGGGTATGAGTGGCTATGGAGAAATTGAGTTCCTTTCAAACTTGGCAAAACCGCATCACGTTGCGATAACCAACATCGGCGAAGCCCATATGCAAGACTTAGGTTCGCGTGAAGGAATTGCCAAAGCGAAGTTTGAAATCGTTGCCGGCTTACAAGGTAATGGGTGTCTATTTTATGATGGAGACGAACCGATTTTGAAGCCATTCATTCAAAAGTTCAATGATGAAAATGGATCTTCTACTATTAAAACCATTTCATTCGGGACAAATACGTCAAATGACATTTCAGCTCAATCGATTCTAGCGACGGAGAATGGCAGTGAGTTTGATGTGACTGGACTTATTGAATCACATTTTATGATTCCGGTTTTAGGAAAGCATCAAGTCAAAAATGCATTGGTCGCGATATTGATTGCCAAAGAGGCTGGCTTATCAAACGAACAAATTCTGGATTCCTTGAAAAATGTTTCACTTACAGACATGCGGATGCAAGTCATTCCTGCCAAGAACGGTTCATTGTTTATCAACGATGCGTATAATGCAGCACCGACTTCAATGAGTGCCGCCATTACCTTTATTCGTGAAACAACAATTCGTCCTGAAAAGTGGCTGGTTCTTGGGGATATGCTGGAACTAGGTTCTGAAGAACAGGCCTATCATGAAGACTTAGCCAATCAGATAAAATCGGAAGATTTTGCTGGTGTCTGCTTATATGGTCCACGCATGAAATGGTTATATGACAAGTTGCAGAAATCGTTCGATGAAAGACATCTAATTTGGTCGGAAAAGGATTATGAACCGATTCGCACTATGTTGGAAAGCCATACATCAGCAGATTCCATCACTTTAATAAAAGGATCTCGTGGAATGGCACTAGAACATGTGATTAAATAATACTTTACTCAAAGGAAACTCTGTTAATGGAGTTTCCTTTTTGTATGTTCAATATGGTTGGCATGTAGCGTTTGAAAAATGGCGAACTGGGTATCACAACTGTATCGAACAAATTAGCGTTGCGATTCTAAAGGGGACTGAAAAAATGAAAACCGGTCTATTATGCATTCATGGATTTACAGGAGGTCCGTATGAAATTGAGCCTTTTGTGCAAAATATTGAAGAGAAAACGGATTGGATTGTCAAAGTCCCTACGTTGCCTGGACATGGACCTACATTATCATTAACAGAGTTGACGGCGGAAAATTGGATGATGGAAGCTGAACAGGCCTTGAGACTATTGCAAAAGCAAGTGGACAGAGTGTTCGTTGTCGGTTTTTCAATGGGTGGACTGATTGCCCTTTATTTATCTTTGCGCTACAAGATTGACCGTCTCGTTCTTCTCAGTGCATCTGCTAAATACATTAATGGCGTTCAAATATTGGAAGATGTTAAAGATATCGTAGCTGATGTCATGCAAGGGAATCTTTCAACCAATGCGTTTTACCATTTATACGAATACAAATTAACTCATACGCCAATTCGAGCCGCGATTGAGTTTATGCGAGTCGTAAAAATGGTCGAGCCTTATTATGAGTCAGTCACAGTACCGGTATGTATTGTGCAAGGCAAAAAAGATGGGATTGTCCCATTCACTTCTGCACAATATTTGTACGATCGATTGGGTTCAGAAGAGAAAAACATGGTTACTTCAGAATGCGGCAAGCATCTCATATGCTATAGCGAGGATTGCGATGAATGGTTCGGTGAAGTGTTAAGTTTTTTGGAAAAGAATGAGAAAACTAATTATTACGACTGTGGTTGATTAATTGCATATTGTCTTTATCCGTGTTAAAGTGATTAGAGCAATGGATACATTTTGTGTAAAGACTCTTCGGGTTTTGATGAAGAGCTCTTTTTTTTGAACATAACGGTTTGTTCAATTTTTTAGGGTAGGATGTTTAGTTTCAAACATCAAAAATGTGAGCTATCACAATAGCCTCGTTCTCAATAAGAACTTTACAAAGGCTACCAACAGGTCACAAGAGACAGCGTGATGCATACGCTTTGAACATGCTCCCCACTGATCGAACCGCTCGGCAAAAGACCGGGCTTTCCTTTAAATATAAGTCCCCTCTGATAACTCTACAGAGAATTTTAAGTAACGGAAACGTTCCTCGTATAGGCTCGAATTTGCCGCAACTTCATCTGAAAATGTAACCATTTGTCAAATGTAAACAAAAAGGAGATTAAATTTTGACAAATTTTTCAGAATTAAATATTAGCGAATCAACATTAAAATCCGTAAAACGTATGGGTTTTGAAGAAGCAACACCAATCCAAGAAGGTACAATCAAATTTGCAATGGAAGGCCGCGATATTATCGGTCAAGCACAAACAGGAACTGGTAAAACAGCAGCGTTTGGTATTCCGTTGGTTGAAAAGGTTGACCCAAAAAACTCTAACATCCAAGGTTTAATTATTGCACCGACTCGTGAATTGGCGATTCAAGTTTCAGAAGAACTTTACAAAATCGGCCAAGACAAACGTGTGAAAATTTTATCTGTATATGGTGGACAAGAAATCGGACGTCAAATCCGTGCATTGAAAAATAACCCACATGTAATCGTCGGTACACCTGGTCGTATTCTTGATCATATCAACCGTCGTACATTGAAACTTGATAACGTTCAAACGCTTATTTTAGACGAAGCGGATGAAATGTTAAACATGGGCTTCATTGAAGATATCAACACAATTATGGAAAGTGTTCCAGCAGAACGTCAAACATTGTTGTTCTCGGCTACAATGCCAACACCAATCCGTAAAATTGCTGAGAAATTCATGAAAACGCCTGAAGTAGTTAAAATTCAATCAAAAGAAATGACAGTTGAAAACATCGAGCAATTTTTCGTTAAATCGCATGAGCGTGAAAAATTCGATATCCTTTCTCGTGTTATTAACGTACACCAACCTGAACTTGCAATTATCTTCGGTCGTACAAAACGTCGCGTAGACGAATTGTCACATGCTCTAAGCATCCGTGGTTATTTAGCAGAAGGTATTCATGGTGATTTAAGCCAAGCGAAACGTATGTCAGTTCTTCGTCAATTTAAAGAAAACAAAATTGACATCCTTGTTGCAACAGACGTAGCTGCTCGTGGACTTGATATCTCTGGTGTTACTCACGTTTACAACTATGATATTCCACAAGATCCTGAAAGCTATGTTCACCGTATCGGTCGTACTGGCCGTGCAGGTAAAAGTGGTGTGGCAGTAACTTTCGTTACTCCACGTGAAATGGGTTACTTACGTATCGTTGAAGAAACAACGAAAAAACGTATGTCACCACTTCGTCCACCAAGCTCAGATGAGGCTCTAATTGGTCAACAGCGTTTAGCGGTTGAATCATTATCTGAAATTGTAGACAAAAACAATATTGGTGATTACCGTTCATTCGCAACGGAATTACTTGAGAAATATGAAGCAGTTGACGTAATCGCTGCTGCATTGAAATCAATGACTCGCGAACCAAGTGATACACCTGTATCAATCTCTGAAGAACGCCCATTGCCAGCTCGTAAAGAGCGCAGCGGTGGTGGCGGACGCAGCGGCGGCGGTGGCTATAAAGGCAACAACCGTAGCGGTGGAGGCAGATCTTCTTCAGGTTCAGGTCGTAGCTCAGATCGTGGTCCATCTCGCCGTACTGGCGGTCGTGACGGAGCTTCTTCTTCTTCACGTGAGGGCTCTTCAAGCCGCGGTGGACGTCCACGTACATCTTCACGTCGTGAAAGCTAATTAAATTTCAAAAACCACAGTCCTTATGGGCTGTGGTTTTTTTTAGATTGTGAATGGTTGAAACGCGAATAGAACGTACGTAACCGAGAATAGACAGCCCAGAACTGATAATACATCTCTACCAGTATCTTTTTTATGAAACGTTTTTACTGTAGAATCGTATGCATAGTAGAAAGTAGGTGTTCACATGAGAAATGAACCAATTAATCAGATCTCACCAAAAGGATTAAAGGTATGGAGATTGTACGGCTTGATGCATTCCGCCATTATATGGTTATTGGCAATAGGTGCCGGAGTCTTAAATTGGTGGTTGGAAGGGCCATGGTGGGTATGGGTTATTTGTGTAGTGCTTCCTATACTATATACATACATATTTGTTTATTTTTTTCCTAAATTACGATGGCTTCGTTGGAGATATGAAGTTAGGGAACAGGAAATTGAACTTCAGCACGGACTCTTTGTCATCAAGCGGACGCTAGTGCCAATGGTTCGGGTCCAGCATGTAGATACGGAACAAGGACCCATTTTACGCAAATATGATTTAGCTTCTATTACAATCTCGACTGCTGCAACAAATCATACGATTCCGGCACTTATTACAAGTGAAGCGGACGAAATGAGAATTCGCATATCGACACTTGCAAGGGTGGCGGAAGATGATGTCTAACGAACGTTTTAAACTCCATCCAATTTCAGCAGTGGTAAATTTCATTAAAGGCTTAAAGGATTTAATTTTACCGTTTGTCTTCATTTTTGTTGTAAATGGATTTCAAGGCGATTCCTCGGGAGGCGGCCATTGGACGGATTTTGTTCCTTATATTGTGGGGTTTTTGGTACTGGCGTTCATTTTGGGTAGTGGAATCATCAAGTGGAAACGTTTTGTTTACTGGTTTGAAGAGGATGAATTACGGATTGAATATGGATTGTTTGTAAAGAAAAAACGCTATATTCCTTTTGAACGTATTCAAAGCTTGAACTATACCGAAAGTATTTTACATCGACCTTTCAAACTTGTAAAAGTAACGATTGAGACCGCTGGTTCAGGATCTGCAAAAGAAGCAGAAGCAGAACTTACAGCCATCACTAGAGATAATGCAAAGCGGATCGAAACAGAATTGGCGAATGCAAAAAAACGTAAAACGTCTATAACGAAAGCTGAAGTAACATTAACGGAAGATCAAAACCATGAATCGGTCTTAGATTCTGCTGTTCCAATTTATAAAATGTCCATGAAGGATTTAATCATTCTGGCCACTACATCTGGAGGGATTGGTGTCGTATTCTCTGGGTTAGCTGTGTTCATGTCCCAGTTTTCGGATATCATTCCGTACAAGGAGATTTACGATGAGTTCGTTGTATTTCTGAAATTCGGCTTTTTCATTGTGGCAATTAGTATTTTTATGGTTTTATTGTTCGCATGGTTAATTTCCGTCATTCTGACGACTTTAAATTACTACCAATTTACGATTGTCCAGGAAAACGACCAGATTGTTTTAACTCGTGGTTTGCTGGAGAAGAAAAAAGTATCCATTCCAATTGGGCGTGTTCAAGGGATTCGTATTGTCGAGAATCCATTGCGCCAATTATTCGGCTATTGTACGGTTATTGTTGAAAGTGCGGGGGGTTCCCTAGAGGAACAAGATAAAAACATAAAACTATTCCCGCTTGTTAAAAAAAGTGTAATCAAACAACCGTTAAATCAATTGTTCGTAGATTTCGACTTTGAACCTGAATGGACATCTTCTCCAAAACAGGCTAAATCATTTTATTATCGTCTTGACTTCTTATGGATGATTCCCGTGATGGTTGCGGTCAGTTATTTTTACTATCCATATGGATTATTGTCATTATTACTGTTTCCGATTGTGATCCTATTGGCTCTATGGCAACATCATTCTGCTGCATTTGCACTTAATCGTAACCAGTTATCTTTGCGATACAGAGGGATTAGTAAATACACGTTCTTCATCGAAAAGAAAAGAATGCAATCTCTTCAAATGAAACAAAGTCCTTTCCAAAAAAGAAAAAAGCTCGCTTCCATTCAAACCACAATCAAGTCGGGAATGCTTGGAACAACTGCTAGAGTGGATCATTTAAACGTAAAAGATATTGAGGAAGTCATGACTTGGTACGAACCTTCCAAGTATGAAGCGATAGAAAAAGGACAGCCACAATAAGGCTGTCCTATCTTTTTCTCTTTTTCCAGCTAATGATTCGTTGAGGATGGAAGTAACTAAGTCCAATCAGGAAACCAACAGCCAAACCGCTTAAATGAGCGGTAGCGTTAATGTTTGGTGTTAAGAAGGTCATGACGATACTGATGACAATGATCGGTAAAATAATTTGACGAAGTTGGGGTAATGTTTTGCGTGCATAGTACACCAGTGCACCAAAAGCCCCGAGCAGTCCATAAATAGCACCACTTGCACCGACATGAACATAATTAGCGTCTTGCAAAAGGAAAGTTGCAACGGTACCGAATAATCCTGCCATGAAATAAATGGTTAAAAAACGGACTTTTCCTGCAAGCTTTTCAAGTTCAGGTCCAAACAAATATAGTGAAAACATATTGAACAGTAAATGCATTAAACCTGCGTGCAAAAACATTGGCGTGATGAAACGCCACCATTGTCCATCGGAGATTAGGTAATTGACACCTGCTCCATAATTAAATAGCACTGGGCCAATGACTGGGACTAATGTAAGCAAATGAATGATAACATTAAGGGCAATAATTGTAGAAACCACTGGGTAAGACTTAATGTATTGTGAAAAATTTTCTGTACGACTAAACATGAATTCACCTCGAATTTCTATGTAAATATTATACCGTGAAAATGCCATGGGTTGAAAGGAGAAGTGTTGCATGATTAAAGGAATTGGCTTGGATGTGACAGAAATTGAACGTATCAAAGATGCACATATGCTTACGACTAAATTTAAAAGCCGTATTCTGACTGTACGTGAATTGGAGCGCTTTACTAATTTGAAAGAAGCAAGACAACTTGAATTTTTAGCTGGTCGTTTTGCAGCGAAAGAAGCATTTGCAAAAGCATTAGGGACTGGCATAGGCAAGCATTGCAGCTTTCAGGATATTGAAGTGATTTCAAACAGTGTGGGAAAACCTGTCCTGTATTTTAAAGGACAAGAAGTCAACGGTCATGTGAGTATTACACACACAAAACAATTCGCCGCAGCCCAAGTAATATTGGTTGAATAATCCCTGTCCCTCTTTCATAAGATGTTTTAACGGATCGATATGAGAAAGGGTGGATTTATGCGTAGCCGTTTATTTGCAGGGTTAGTTGTACTGTTAATGCTTTTGTTAACAGCATGTGGGGCAGAGTCAAAAGAAGATGTGTTGAAGAAGTTGAGTAGTAAATGGGTTGACACGAAAGGGTATGAGTTAGAAGCACAGATGCAAATCAGTACAGGTTCTGAACCACGTCTTTACGATGTCAGTGTGTGGCACACAAAACCAGAATTTTACCGAGTGAAAGTTAGCCAAGCGGAAGAAGATGTTTCACAAACGATTGTTCGAAATAAAGAAGGCGTATTTGTGATTACCCCTACATTAGGTAAGACTTACAAATTCCAGAGTGATTGGCCGGAAAAAAATAGCCAAGCCTATTTAATCGGGTCTTTAGCACAAGATATTAAAGCGGATAAAGCGTCAAAAATGACAGAAAACAAAAATTCGTATATCTTTGAAACAAAAACTAGAAACAGTCATCAAAAAATGTTGCCGACACAACAAATCCATATCAGTAAGAAAACATTACTTCCGACAAAAGTATCTATCTTAAATGATCAAAAACAAGAACAAATCTTGATTACTTTTGATAAGATTACATTAGGAACTTCAAGAAGTGCTGCCGATTACAAAGCGGAGATGCCTTCTGAAGAAAAAACAGAGAATGAAACTGCAAGTAAAGATGCTGAGGTACCAGTATTCAAAACGCATTACCCTTCTTTACAGTGGGAAGGCGTAGATAAGCTGGAGGAAAAAGTGATTAAAAATGATACACAAGAACGAGTAATCATGACGTATGGTGGTAAAAAAGAGTTTACGCTCATTCAATCTCCAATTACGAAAAAATCTGTTGACTTAGTACCTGTTTTTGCTGCTGGCGACCCTGCCGATCTTGGATTTGCAATCGGGGCCATCACAGATCAATCAATCACTTGGGAACAGAACGGCATTCAATTCTTCTTAGCATCAGATTCGATGTCTCGTGAAGAAATGATAACAGTGGCTTCATCGATGACTGCAGATGATTTAAAATAAAACAATTATTATAACTATCGTACTTTAAATGAGGTATAACCATGCAACCAGCTAATTTTTATCGACCAACATTCGCACAAATTGATTTGAATGCAATAAAAATGAATATACTTAATCTGAAGAAACATATTGGTCCATCTAGTGATGTGATCGCGGTAGTAAAAGCAAATGCTTATGGACATGGTGATTATGAAGTTTCGACTGCTGCAATAGAAGCGGGGGCAAGCATGCTTGCCGTTGCCACACCAGATGAAGCGATTCGATTGCGGGAAAGTGGCATCGAATCGCCCATTCTTGTGTTAGGTGCATCTCCCCCATCCTTTGCAAATGCTGCCAGCCAGCACGATATTATGCTTACCGTTTTTCAAAATGATTGGTTTCTTCACATTCCGTCCTTACCCAAAAAGCTGAAAATACATATTAAAATTGACACTGGCATGGGTAGGTTAGGTGTAACTACGGAATCAGAATTAAGCACGCTTATTCAAACTATCAATCATCGACAAGATGTCGTGATTGATGGCGTCTTTACTCATTATGCGACGGCTGATGATAAAGATATGGACCAATTTACACGTCAGCTAGAAAAGTTCAAAACGTTTTTGCATTGCTTTCCTGAAAAACCACGATGTATTCATACTGCGAACAGTGCAGCTGCATTGATGCACAAAGAATCACTATTTGACGCAGTACGGTTTGGGATCTCGATGTACGGAATATCACCATCAGCACATGTTGATAATGGACTTCCTTTTCCATTGGAAAAAGCAATGAGTTTGCATACAGAAGTTGTGCATGTCAAAAAAGTGACTAAAGGTTCTACAATCAGTTATGGTGCTACTTACACTGCCGATGAGGAAGAGTGGATAGCCACACTTCCAATCGGTTATGCGGATGGTATGCTCCGGGGGTTGAGTGGACAAGAAGTATTGATTCAAGGAAAACGCTTGCCGGTCATCGGAAGAATTTGTATGGACCAGTGTATGGTTCATCTGGATGGACATGTTCCGGTTGGCGAACCAGTTGTGTTAATTGGAAGACAAGGAAATGAACTAGTAACCATTGAAGAGTGGGCACAGAAACTGCAAACAATATCGTACGAAATTCCTTGTGTACTGACGAATAGGGTGCCAAGGACATATCCGCAATAGTGTTCGACATAAACCGACTAAACTAAAAATATTGTCAGATATTTTCCTTCTTTGTCTTCTCATACCAAGTTTTGAATGGTAAGATAGAAAAGTATTGAAAAGAGGGACGGGTTTGTCGGAGGTGTTGACTGTGAATGAAAAGAGAGAAACAAAGGAAGTTATCGTAAAACTCCCACGAAAATTTGTGAACGATCTTGATAGACAGAAAGAGCAACAACTGGCTGAGCCAGGAGAGTTTGTTTATATTTCGACAAAAAAAGTGATTAAACATGTTCAACCCAATCTTATACGAGAAGCGATGATCAAGGGCTACGTGGAAATGTCCCATATCAACTTGTCAATTGCAAGCGAGTGTCTGCATTTGGAATACGAAGCGGAGCATACGGTGGAGCGTCTCGTAAGCGGAGGATGAAATCTTGAACGTAAAACGTGGTGACGTTTTTTTTGCTGACTTATCACCAGTAGTCGGGTCTGAACAAGGTGGAACAAGGCCCGTTCTGGTGATACAAAACGATATCGGGAATCGTTTCAGCCCTACAGTCATCATTGCGGCTATCACTGCGCAAATTCAAAAAGCAAAATTACCAACACATGTAGAAATCAATGCTAAAAAGTATGGGTTTGAACGGGATTCTGTTATTTTGCTTGAACAATTGCGTACGATTGATAAATCGCGGCTGACGGATAAAATTACCCAGCTGGATGATGTACTGATGGAAGAAGTAGATGAGGCGCTTGAAATTAGTCTCGGCCTCGTAAAGTTTTAATCATACATAATAAAGGACATCGTGCGCAGATTTTGTGTACGATGTTTTTTTGGTCCAATTTAAAACACGTGTGTAGTTGGCAATTTTCAGATACAATAGCAGGAACATATGAATTTGATTCGAGGAGGCTTCACCAAACTATATGAATAAACAGATGGCAACATTCATTCAAGATAATATAGATGAAATACTTGTCAGATGGCAGGAATTAATGAAAGACGATTCAGAGGAACGTTTCTTTCAAATAATGTCGCAAGATGTCATCGACAAAACAAGTCGTGAATTTGCAGAGTTAATGATTTCCAACCTATTTGAAGGTGAGAAAAACTATGTGAATCGCCTGAACGAATTTACTAGCAAAGTTGTTCGATTTGGCTGGTCAATCAGCTTTGTAATGAAAGCAATCACTCATTTTTCACAAGTTGTATACGATATGTTGGAACAAAATGAAACCATCACAGAGAGCAATATGAAGGAATATGTTTTGGTTTTCGCTAATTGGATTACACCTATGCGTGATGGCATTGTAGAAACGTATGCTAAAACATGGGAACGTACTGTGCAATTGCAAAAAATTGCGTTACAGGAACTTTCAGCATCATTGATCCCGGTTTTTGACAAAATCTCAGTTATGCCACTTGTCGGCACAATCGACACAGAGCGTGCAAAACTGATAATGGAAAACTTGTTGGACGGTGTCGTAAAACATCGTGCTGAAGTCGTGTTGCTGGATATTACGGGCGTACCAGTTGTGGATACAATGGTTGCACATCATATCATTCAGGCAGCAGACGCAGTTCGTTTAGTTGGGGCGAAGTGTATGTTGGTCGGAATTCGTCCTGAAATTGCACAAACAATCGTCACTTTAGGAATTAATTTGAAAGATTTCACTACTACAAGCACTTTGCAACGTGGTGTTGAACAAGCATTGGCGTGGACAAACCGCAAAATCGTGGAGGTGGAAGAGGAATGAACTTACGTATTCCAATTTTGAAATTAAAAGACTGTCTGATTGTTTCAATTCAATGGGAGCTTGATGATCAAACTGCATTACAATTCCAAGAAGATTTACTTACCAAGATGCATGAAACAAGTGCGCGTGGAGTAGTTATCGATTTAACACCAATCGACTTTATAGACTCTTTTATCGCTAAAGTTCTAGGAGATGTCATCAGTATGTCTGGATTAATGGGTGCCAAAGTGGTTATTACAGGAATTCAGCCCGCGGTAGCAATTACACTTATCGAATTGGGAATTCGTTTAGATGATGTGATGACAGCATTAGACTTAGAGAATGGTCTTGAAAAACTCCAACGAGAATTGGAGGCCTAAGTATGGGGTATCGGTCTTCTGTAGAAATTTTAACTGAGTGGGACATTGTTGCTGCTAGACAACTTGGTCGTAACGAAGCAAAAGAAGTGGGCTTCGGCACGGTTGATCAGGCACGTATCACAACAGCAATCAGTGAACTGGCTCGTAATATTTACTTATATGCGGGAAAAGGTAAAATCGAAATTGAACGTATATCAGAAGGCGGATCATTTGGCATTATTATTATTGCATCAGACGAAGGACCGGGAATTCCCGATGTTCGTAAAGTGATGGAGGATGGCTTCTCTACTTCTGGTGGATTAGGTGCTGGTATGCCTGGAGTAAAACGTTTAATGGATGATTTTAAAATAGACACAGTTTTAGGTGAAGGAACCGTAATAAAAGCGACGAAGTGGATTCGTTAGGGGGTTAGATTAAATGCCTCAAGAAATTGAAAGGCAATATAAGGAAATACTCCGACAATATGTCATGCGTCAAACAGAGCAGAATTTATATGCAGGTCAAAACTTCAGCCGTCAACTTATACAAAAAAACATAGCTCCCGAAGAGGTAATTAGCATACATAAGGCAGCACTAGAAGAAATGTTTCCGGAGTTGCCAATGAATGTTTGGAATTCATTTGATTTGCTAATCGAAATGATGATCCGTTATGGGCTTGCTCATGCAGAACATCAGAGCTTGTTGGAACAGCAGGAAGAAATGAAGGTTGAAATGGACTTAGCTGCCAATGTTCAACGAACTTTATTGAAAACAACTGTTCCGAAAGTTTCTGGTTTGGAGATTGGTCTTGTTTCTGTGCCGGCTCGTAAAATGAATGGGGATTATATTTATTTTCTCAGCGACGATTTGAATAATGCTGGCGTTGCAGTTGCTGATGTCATCGGTAAAGGAATTCCTGCTGCACTATGCATGTCCATGATCAAATATGGGATGGACAGTTTACAGGATGCAACTTCCGATCCAAAAAAAGTATTGGATGTTATCAATCGCATTGTTGAGAAAAGTGTCAATGACGATATGTTCATCTCCATGTTTTACGGTCGCTATAATGTTGAACAATCAACCTTTACATACGCCTCGGCAGGTCACGAGCCTGCCCTTTTTTACGATGCTCAAAAAGAAGAGTTCTCTGAACTTCATGCAAAAGGTCTTTTGCTGGGTGTTGTACCGAATGTCACTTATACACAGCACGATGTCAAAATGGAATGTGGCGACTTTGTTGCGATGATGACGGATGGTGTGACGGAGTGCAGAACGGATGAAGGTTTCATTGAACAGGAAATCATTGCGTCTTTGATTTATTCATTACGACACGAATCTGCTCAAACAATTGTAGATACCGTGTTTAAAGAACTGGAAAAAATGCAAAATTTTGAGCTTCGTGATGACTTTACACTCGTTATTTTCAAAAAAACATGTTAAAAGGTTTCAAAAAGATATCGAAGTGGTATTAAGTAATTATCAATTAAGTTACAGTGGATGGACGGGGTGTCAATAGATGAATATTCAAGTCGTGATAAAAGAAGAAGAGAATTTCGTTAAAGGTTTTATTAGCGGAGAAATCGATGCATTTACAGCACCGATACTTCGTGAAAAATTAGCTACTGTACAGCCTAATGATGGCTTGCAAGCAGAATTAGACATGTCGGATGTATCATATATGGATAGTACTGGATTGGGTGTTATTGTCGCGTTTTTCAAGAATATTAATGCCATTAACGGCCATGTTAAGTTAACGGGATTATCGCCTCGTCTAAAGAGATTATTTGATATAACTGGTCTTGGTGAAATTATGGATATTGAGACAGACGATAAAGGTGGAAACTGATCATGAGACCATTTGATTATGTAGAGATTCGAGTGCCTGCAAAACCCCAATACGTGGGTGTTGCCCGTTTAACTATATCCGGATTGGCCAGTCGAATTGGCTTTACATACGATGATATCGAAGATTTAAAAATCGCTTCTTCAGAAGCAATCACTAATGCCGTGCAACATGCTTACACTGGAGTTGATGAAGGTGAAGTTGTTGTCGGATGTGCACTCTATCCAGACAAAATTGAAATCATGGTATCAGACCATGGTAAAAGCTTTAACTTTGAAGAAACAAAAGCCAAAGTTGGACCTTATCACGAACAACAAGAAGTACAGTTTTTACGTGAAGGTGGACTTGGTTTGTATTTAATTGAGACATTAATGGATGAAGTGAAAGTCCACCACCAAGAGGGCGTAACAGTCTTTATGACAAAGTATGTCGGAGAAGAGCAGGTGGAAGAGAATGTCGAAACTATCTCCTCCTAATCATCAAACTAAAGAACAAATTCTCGAGTGGATTAAAGCGTATCAAGAGTCTGAAGATGCAGAAGCTCAAACCAACCTGGTGATAAATTATCAACGACTGGTTGAGTCCATTGCACGGAAATATTCAAATGGGAAATCATATCACGAAGATATTGTACAAGTTGGCATGTTAGGTTTACTTGGTGCTATCCGTCGATACGACCCTGAGTTTGGCAGAACGTTTGAAGCCTTTGCAGTTCCAACAATAATTGGCGAGATTAAACGTTTTCTGCGTGATAAGACATGGGCAGTACATGTTCCACGTCGCATTAAAGAGCTCGGACCACGAATAAAATCTGCTGTTGAAACGTTAACCACAGAACTTCAACGTTCACCAAAAATCGTTGAAATCGCTGAATATCTCGAAGTAGATGAAGATGATGTATTAGAAGCAATGGAAATGGGTAAAAGCTACCAAGCTCTTTCGATGGACCATTCTCTTGAATCTGATTCGGATGGAAGTAGCATTACTTTATTTGACGTTATTGGCCAGCAAGATGATGGTTATGAAAAAACAGATCAGCGTATGTTAGTAGCAAATGCACTCAGTGTTCTTTCTGAACGGGAGAAACAAGTCATCCAATTTACATATATTGATCAGTTAAGCCAGAAAGAAGCCGGTGACAAACTCGGTATTTCCCAAATGCATGTTTCCCGATTACAACGAAAAGCTATTAAAAAGTTACAAGATGCAATTCTTGCAGCTGGTGGAGTGTCGTAATGAACTCGATACGACATCCTTTTTTAGAGGTATTCGTCTATCAGGAAGCAAAAGAGGGAAACAATGAATCGGGAGATACGTATTTCACGTATATGAATGAGGAGTATTTTTTATGTGCTATTGCTGATGGCTTAGGCAATGGACCAATTGCGAGACAATCATCTGAAATCATTCCGATGATTTTGGCCGAATACCATCATGAAACAATTGATGAATTATTGCTGAGATGCAACAAATTAATGTTCCAAAAACGTGGCGCTGCTGTAGCGATTACCAAAGTCAACTTTTCTGCTAAGACCATTGCATATAGCTGTGTAGGAAACATCAAGTTTTATATGACTAGAAGAGATGACGATAAAATGATTTACCCACTACCAGTAATGGGTTATTTATCGGGAAGACCTCAAAAGCTTCGAACTCAAATTTATTCCTATAAACCGGGTGATTTGTTCCTTTTTCATTCCGATGGTGTCGTCTTAGGAAACCCTAAGAGCACGATGAGAAGTAGTACAGGAGCCTATGATTTGCACCAAACATTAATACAAACAATTAAACATGGTGACGATGCAACATTTATCGCCGGTAGCCTGCTCCAATAAAATGGAGCGGGTTTTTTTGTGTCTTAAATTGGTTTGGATTTCGTTTCATCCAAGATTAGCTATGTCTAGCTCCACGCGTCACTTAGTGCTCTGAAAGGCGAAGCATTCTCTGCATCTGCTAAGAGCCTATTCATTTCCTTGTGTCAGGCAAGAGAGGCGCTTTACGCTTTTCTTATGTTAAAATAAATGGATGTAAAGCGAAAGGATGATATGTCACATGGACGCTAAACAAATGATGCAACGAATAGCTAAAGAAACAAATGTACGCCCAGCACAAGCCCGGCAAGTTATCGATTTACTGGAAGAAGGTAATACGGTTCCTTTTATTGCACGCTACCGAAAAGAAGCGACAGGCTCACTGGATGAAGTACAAATTAAAGCGGTTGAAGATCGTTACCGTTACATACAGCAACTAGAGCAAAGAAAAGAAGAAGTGCTTCGCTTGATCGATGAGCAAGGGAAATTAACTGAAGAATTAACCCAAGCCATTCAGGCAGCCTCTGTATTACAAAGACTCGAAGATTTGTACCGACCATATAAGCAAAAACGCAGAACAAAAGCGACAATAGCAAAAGAAAAAGGATTAGAACCTTTAGCTTCGTTAATATTAAAATTTTCCCAAACACAGCCGGTAGAGCTAGCAAAAGACTTTATCAATGAAGAAAAAGAAGTGATGAACGCTGACGAAGCATTGCAAGGTGCGCGTGATATTTTAGCAGAACAATTTGCGGATGACGCGAAAATACGAGAGAAAATCCGAAACTTAACTCGTGCAGAAGGGTCAATTGTATCCACTGTGAAAAAACAAGAGGCCGACGAGAAAAGCGTATTCGAAATGTATTATGATTACACGGAGCCAGTAAAGAAAATTGTGCCCCATCGAGTTCTTGCATTAAACCGTGGTGAAAAAGAAGATATTTTGAAGATCAATTTGCTTACACCAGTGGATAGAATCATTAGTGTTATGCGCGATGAGTGGATTCCAACGCACAGTTCCTCGCCAAGCATCAGTCAAGTAGCTGAAGCGATTGAGGATTCTTATAAACGCCTGATTGCTCCATCAGTCGAGCGGGAAATTCGCACGGAGCTAACAGAAAAAGGGGAAACACAAGCCATTCATATCTTCTCTGAAAACTTGCGAAACCTTTTATTACAGCCGCCATTGAAAGGTAAAGTCGTTCTTGGGGTAGATCCGGCCTATCGTACAGGTTGTAAATTAGCTGTCGTGGATGATACCGGGAAGCTTCAGGAAGTATCCGTCATTTATCCACATCCACCAAAAGCAGATCCGACAACGTCCAAAAAAACCATTTTGGATGTATTGAAGCGATACCCTGTTTCAATCGTTGCCATAGGTAACGGAACAGCCTCTCGTGAAACGGAGCAATTCGTCGCGGAATGTTTGAAAGAAGCAGATCGTGAAATTGCTTATGTCATTGTAAACGAAGCTGGTGCCAGTGTTTATTCGGCTTCAGACACTGCTCGTGCGGAATTTCCTCATCTTCAGGTAGAACAACGCAGTGCAGTATCGATTGCTCGAAGACTACAGGATCCGCTATCAGAATTAGTCAAAATTGAACCTAAAGCAGTAGGGGTTGGACAATACCAACACGACGTCTCGCAGAAAAAACTAAATGAATCATTAACATTTATAGTAGAAACTGCCGTTAACCAAGTGGGTGTTAACATTAACACAGCCTCTGCATCGTTATTACAATATGTTTCGGGTCTCTCCAAAACCGTAGCTGAAAATGTCATCATCATGCGAGATGAAAATGGCAAGTTCACTTCACGCGCACAACTGAAGAAAATTCCGCGTCTCGGCGCCAAAACATACGAGCAAGCTATTGGGTTCTTACGTATTCCTGAAGCAAAAAACCCGTTTGATGCGACTGGTATCCATCCGGAAAGTTATCAAAGTGCTGAAGAAGTACTGAAAACAGCAGGGTTGAAGAAAGCACAAATCGGCACGAAAGAAGCTGAACTCGCTCTTAATGAGATAGATTTGAAAGAGTTGAGTGAGCGATTAGATATTGGGGAAATTACGTTGAAAGATATCGTGGATACCTTAAAAAAACCGACACGTGATCCACGTGATCAATTCCCTCAACCATTGCTGAAGACGGATGTTCTTCAAATGGAAGACTTGGCAAGTGGAATGGAATTGCAAGGAACAGTTCGCAACGTTGTTGATTTTGGCGCTTTTGTAGACATCGGTGTAAAACAAGATGGCCTTGTCCACATTTCCAAACTAAAAAAAGGCTTCGTCAAACATCCACTAGACGTTGTTGCTCTTGGTGATATTGTGACAGTATGGGTGGAACAAGTCGAAAAAACAAAAGGACGCATTTCACTTACAATGCTTCCGCCAGTAAAACAAAACTAAAAGGAGCCTGCCTATCATGAATAGGTAGGCAGGCTCTAATGTATTCAAAGGATGGGTGGCATGACGAACGAAGAACTACATCAACTGGTAGTGAGCATCTCTGAAAACGTGTTTCATAAGCCTTTTAAACATGAAGCTTATTTCAATAGCCGTCTTAAAACAACAGGTGGCCGATATATGCTGCAATCACATCACATTCAAATCAATCCAAAATCATTCGAATTATATGGTCTAGATGAACTTGAAGGAATCATTCGCCACGAATTGTGCCATTATCATTTACATATAGAAGGAAAAGGCTATAAACATCGCGATAAAGATTTTAAAGATTTATTAAAAGTGACTAAATCCCCGAGATTTTGTGCAAACTTAGTGTCGGTAAAAAGAAAGAAAAGAGTAGCCCAACATGTCTATGGATGTATCTCTTGTGGTTCGCTATATAGACGGAAAATTCGTTTAAATACCAACAAATACCGCTGTGGCAAGTGTTCTGGGCGATTATTAAAAGTGGAATAATATTTCTTTAGAGAAAATGGCCAAAAGTGGTTGACGAGGAAGAAGTACCTCACTATAATAAGAAAAGTCGGTTAGTTACATAACATTATTCCGAAGTAGCTCAGTGGTAGAGCACCGCACTGTTAATGCGATGGTCGTAGGTTCGAGTCCTACCTTCGGAGCCAATATGGCCCCTTGGTCAAGCGGTTAAGACACCGCCCTTTCACGGCGGTAACACGGGTTCGAATCCCGTAGGGGTCACCAATCAACTTATAAACAAACTATGTTATACTCTACATAACGATTTCGAGAAAAAGATGTACAAGCATTCACGCTAAGTAATCTCTTCTATAAAGAAGTCGCGAGGGTCGTACAACTCACATTCCGAATTACTTCTAAAGTAATCGCGAGGGTGGCGCAAATCGCCAAACGAAGATGGCGATTAACATCGAAGCAGGCGAAAGCCGATGCAGATGTCAAACTCACCATAAGCGTTGAGTCATAGTGTTTATAACAATCATATTATCGCGGGGTGGAGCAGCACGGTAGCTCGTTGGGCTCATAACCCAAAGGTCGCAGGTTCAAATCCTGCCCCCGCAACCAAATGGTCCCGTGGTGTAGCGGTTAACATGCCTGCCTGTCACGCAGGAGATCGCGGGTTCGATTCCCGTCGGGACCGCCATTTTTTATTGGGGTATAGCCAAGCGGTAAGGCAACGGATTTTGATTCCGTCACGCCCTGGTTCGAATCCAGGTACCCCAGCCAAATGTTTTTCTAAGTTTGCGAGCCATTAGCTCAGTTGGTAGAGCATCTGACTTTTAATCAGAGGGTCGTAGGTTCGAATCCTACATGGCTCATAATTTTGTTGTTGACTTCTTGAATTAACGTGGTATACTAAGTATTGTCGTTAAAACATCAAGCGGTCGTGGCGGAATGGCAGACGCGCTAGGTTGAGGGCCTAGTGGGAGAAATCCCGTGGAAGTTCGACTCTTCTCGGCCGCACCAAAAATACTAGCGCCCGTAGCTCAATTGGATAGAGCGTCTGACTACGGATCAGAAGGTTGTGGGTTCGACTCCTGCCGGGCGCGCCAAAATACCTTCTATATAATATAATAACGCGGGTGTAGTTTAGTGGTAAAACCTCAGCCTTCCAAGCTGATGATGAGAGTTCGATTCTCTTCACCCGCTCCATATAATTACCTAATGAACCTTGAAAACTGAACAGCAAAACGTCAACAATAAAGCGGAACACACTTCGGTGTGGGAAGCAAAACTTGAACTTAATTGTTCATTTTAAAACGTCATTAATTTGACGCCAGCAACAAAGTCGAGCTAATCGACTCACCTATTATGGAGAGTTTGATCCTGGCTCAGGACGAACGCTGGCGGCGTGCCTAATACATGCA